>DATESJ010000266.1:0-18243 GCA_035270885.1 Sedimentibacter sp.
TGAAGAAAAATGGCGGTGTCTATGTTACTGCTATCAGTGCAGCTAAAAAAATAGAGAAATATGAACGGGTTGTCTTAATGACTGATGGTACAGCAATCCCTATTGATGAAATAATTAGTATAGATGGGCAGATATTCTAAACTATTTTACTTAGAAGAAATCAAGGAATACGACATAGAAATGCAAACTTACTATGATTTAAGAGATGCAAACAATAGAGTGGACTGCTTCAGCGACCAAGTTGTTAAAAAGTTGAAAAATCCAATTCCAAAACGTTCTGAAATGTTAAATATAATGCATAAACAAGGTTTTGATCTGAATAACTGACCTGTAGTTTAATTTGCTTAATATTGGGTATAACAATGATAAGCAATTTAACCAAAGGAGACAAATATGTTAAACAAATTAATAATTTTTTCAGATTATGCTTGACCATTTTGTTATATAGGCAAAGGTATTGTCGATGAATTAAAAAAGGAATATGAAATAGAAGATGAATGGATACCATTTGAGTTGCATCCAGAAGTTTCAATAGAAGGCGGGAAGGTTTCAGAACTTTTTCCGGGCACATCAGTTGAAGGTATGTTTAATAATATAAATAAAATGGCCAATAAGTATGGTGTTAAATTTAGTGGAACAGATTTAATTTCAAACACACATTCGGCTCTTATAGCAACGGAATATGCTAAGGAAAAAGGAAAGTTTCATGAATTCCATAATAATTTATTCTATTCATATTTTAGCGAAGGTAAAAATATTGGTGATATTGAATTACTAAAATCAATAGCAGAAAATGTTGGCTTGAATAAAGATGAAATGCAAGAAAAGATAAAAGATGGTTCATATGAAGGCAACTTATCACAAGCTAAAAACTATGCAATTCAACATGAAGTAAGAAGCACACCAACATTTATTATAAACGATAAACACACTATAGTAGGAGCACAATCAGTAGAGTCATTTAAGAAGTTATTAAATAAATAAGATGCAGGGGACAGTCATAATATGACTGTCCCTATTTACGAAAAAATTTAACGCATAATAAACCTATATTAATCCAATGAAATACTCTACTACCAAAGCTACAACTACTACCAATGCAGATATAATAAAGCCATGTATCATCGGATTTATTCCGGAATTTTTCATTTCTTGAAAATCAGTATTTAAACCAATGGCAGCCAATGCTGAAACCATCAGAAATTTACTGATACTTTTCATTCCTATTGATACACTTGCAGGTATCAACCCAAAACTGTTTATCACGGACATACCTACAAAAGCCAATATAAACCATGGAAAAAGTGATGTTAATTTAACTTTAGATTGCTCTGTAAATATACCTGTTTCTGATTCTGCTTTTATATTAACCTTAACATTTATTAATGAAAAAATTAATACAGTAGGTATGATGGAGAGTGTACGAGTAAGTTTAACCATAGTTGCAAAATCACCTGCAGCTTCACTGAATGCATAACCTGCAGCTACAACACTTGATGTATCGTTTACTGCAGTCCCGGTCCAAAGCCCATAAGCCATATCACTTAATCCCATTGCCTTTCCCGCTATAGGGAATAATACAATCATTGCCATATCAAATAAAAATGTTGCTGACATTGCATATGCAATATCCTTATCCTCGGCATTTATTACAGGTGCCATTGCGGCAATTGCTGAACCTCCGCAAATACCTGTTCCTGCTGAAATCATATTGGAAAGCTTCCAATCTAAATTCAACCATTTTCCAACAAAATATCCACCGCCAAAGCAAGTTAGAAGAGTAAAAATCATAACTGTTAACGACAGACGTCCAACAGTTAAAATAGTTCCTATACTTAAGCTTGCTCCTAACAATATTATTGAAAATTTAAGTACCTTTTTAGATGTAAATTTTAAACCTGTTTGAATTAATTTATCAGGCTTTATTATTTGATTGATTACCATTCCTATAAATAGTGCTATAACAGAATCTCCAATAAGGGGAATAGGTAAAATAGATTCAATCAATCTTGCACTGAATGCTATTAATAAAGCTAATATAAAACCTGGTAAAATTCTAAAATTCTTTTTCATTATCGCCTCCATATTTGCTATATAAGGATTTTATAATATTATAACGATAAAATCAAATTATGATATTTTATGATTGATAAATATGTGTTATGATAGTATAAAAGTTAGGAGATGATATTATGCTTGATATAAAAATATTTACATTTTTAAAGGTAGCCGAGCTTAAAAATTACACAAAAGCTGCTGCATACTTAAATTTGACCCAACCTGCGGTTTCACAACATATAAGAAAATTAGAAGAGTATTATAACTGTAAATTAATAAAAGTCGAAGGAAAATCAGTTAATTTAACTGAAGAGGGAGAAGCATTATATAATTATGCTAATTTCCAGGCAGCAAATGAGAAGCAATTGATTAATAGATTAAAAAGTATAGAAACACCCCTTAAAATCGGTGCTACTCTTTCAATAGCAGATTATTATTTGCCTTCATATTTAAATTCATATATATCCAATTACAATGAACTTTTTTCATTAACTGTTAAGAATACAAAATCTATTATTGAAATGCTTTTAAATAATGAATTATATTGTGCTTTTATAGAAGGTATTTTTGATAAATCATTATTTAATTTTCAAGAGTTTTGCACAACAAAATTTGTCCCGGTGGCGCGAAAAGGTCATCCTTTGGATGGCAAGAATGCAAAATTATCAGAACTTCATAATTATCCTTTGATTTTACGTGAAGAAGGTTCCGGCACCAGAGAAATTTTTCAAAATTATTTATATCAAAACAACGATTCAATTATTTCTTTCAACAAAATATTTGAAATAAGCAGCTTTGGTATTATTAAAAAGGTTTTAATGAATTCCGATGCTATTTCATTTATGTACGAAGATGTGGCTAAGCAGGAAGTTGAACATGGTGAATTATCTTATCTTTCACTTGAAGGTTATTCAATTGAAAGGCCCTTATATTTTATTTATCCATGCAATAGTTTAATGAAAGAAAGAAACGAAACATTTTATCAAAAATTGCTTTTGTGTTTTTGATGAAATCTATGCTAATTTGAATTGAATTTAAACAAAATTACTATTATAATATTTTAATAGAAGAAGCATAGTACAACTTTTGTGAGGTGAATCAATTGAAATATATTTGTTCAAAATGTAATATGAGTATGGATGTATCAACTAAAAAGGCAAAGTGTGATTGTGGAGGTCTTTGGAAATTGGATTTTAAGCCTCCAAAATTTGATTTGTCATTAGTAGATAATAGTACTTGGAATATCTTTCGTTATCGTGCATTCATGCCATTAGAAGGGGAATATTGGCGTGAAATAAGTCTTGGTGAAGGTATGACTCCTGTGATTAAGCTTAATGAAGATGTACTGCTTAAGATGGATTATTTCATGCCTACATTGTCTTTTAAGGACAGAGGTGCAGCAGTATTGATTGCTCATTGTAAAGCTATAGGTGTGGATTCTGTAGTCCAGGACAGCAGTGGTAATGCAGGAAACAGTGTGGCAGCTTACTGCGGAAAAGCAAATATAGAATGTGAGATATTTGTTCCAGAAGGAACATCACCAAAAAAAATAGATATGATTAAATCTCACAATGCAAAGGTAAATGTAGTTTTAGGAAGTAGAGATAACTGTGCAGATGTTTGCAGAGCAAAAGTGGATACAGAAGAGAAATATTACGCAAATCATGTATATAATCCTTTTTTCTATGAAGGAACGAAAACATACATTTATGAAGTTTATGAGCAGCTTAAAAGAATACCTGAAAACATTTTTGTTCCCCTTGGTAATGGAACTCTGTTTATTGGTATTGTAAAAGCATTGGAAGAACTCTTAGAGAGTGATGTCATTGTAAAAATGCCAAATATCATTGCAGTTCAAAGCGAATTTTGCGATCCTTTTGCAAAAGCAGTTATTGTAAATGAAAAGCTCCCGGTAAAAGTAACTCCGAAACCAACAATGGCTGAGGGAATTGCTATTGGAGTACCGATGAGGGGCGAAGAAATTTTAGAATATATTTATAAATATAATATTAAAGCAATTACAGCTCCTGAAAATCGAATTATGGAAGCAAGAGCATCCCTTGCTGCAAAAGGTATTTACTGTGAACATACAACAGCGGCCACTTATGCAGCCTATTTGAAATATTGTGAATTAAATGGAAAGACATCCGATTGCTTGATCCCCATGTGCGGAGCAGGACTTAAATCAGATCATTAAAAAAGACGCGGGAATGTTCCCGCGCCATTATTTAATAGATTCCATCTGCAATAAGCTGCTTGATGGAGTCAACCACTACCTGCTTATCTTCTTTATATGTTACTCCAAACCACTTATCATTAGTTTCAAGCAATTTAACTTTCGCTTTGCCGCTTCTTATAAGCCCGTCAATGATGGTAGGCAAAATGTATTCTGATTTTATGTCATCTGAAGACAAACCGGTTAGAAATTCGATAAAACCTGTTTCTAAAACGGATAGAAATTTCGGTGTGGATCCCCACATATTCATTGAAACATAAGAGTTTGCGTCTATAGGAAGCAACTTTCCAGCATTATCGAGAACTGCGGCACCATATTCCATTCTTACAATGTTTTGGGTTTCAACAACATTATTTAAGTTGAAGTTTTCATCAACACTGCAAATACCTCTTGTCACTCCGCCATTTTCGCTAAGGGTGTTCTTTAAAATGAAACCAGCCAGACAGAGACTAAATTCATCTCTGTCTTTTGTTGAGCCGGTTAAATAATCATGCACTTTTACAAATGCCTCTTTTCCATAATAGTCATCAGCGTTGATTACCACAAATGGATTTGCAATAATATCTTTACATGCAAGCAAGGCTTGACCTGTACCCCATGGCTTAATACGTGTTTCCGGTCTTGAGAAACCTTCTGGCAAATCATCAAGTTCCTGAAAAGCATAAGACACATCGCAGATTTTCTCTATTCTATTTCCTATTACTTCTTTAAATTCTTTATCTAAGTCTTTTCTTATAATAAAAATTATATTATCAAACCCTGCTTCTAAGGCATCATGAATTGAGTAATCCATGATGATTTCTCCATTAGGTCCAACATGCTCTAATTGTTTTATTCCACCGCCGAACCGTGAGCCGATTCCTGCAGCCATTATTATCAGTGTTGTTTTCATAATTTTTCCTTTCTGTTTTACTAAATTTATTGGTTAGACTCCCATCAGTACTTCAACATGATGAGGTAGTCTGTCATTCATTAGGGTTATTATATTATCAGCCTGAAGCTCACCGTCCACATAGACGTGACCTACTCCCTTGCTGATGCCATTTGGATTATTTACTTTTATTTCATATATTGTTTGCATATGTTTATACTTAATCGAATAATTTGTCCACTCCTTAGGTATGCTTGGATCAAGGATCAATTTATCTCCTTGCTTGTTAAAGCCAAGAATATTCTCTATACCAGCTTTGTACATCCATCCAGCAGCACCGGTATACCAGGTCCAGCCTCCTCTACCTACATGAGGTTGATGTCCATATACATCGGCAGCCATAACATATGGCTCTACTTTGTAAATCCAAGACTCCCGGCTAGTTCGCGTATGGTTAATGGGGTTGAGGATTCTGAAACAGTCCCATGCCTTGTTGCCATCGCCTAATTTAGCAAATGCCGCTACAGCCCAAGCAGCTGCATGCGTATATTGTCCGCCATTTTCTCTGATTCCCGGTAGATATCCTTTTATATAACCAGGATCCAAAGGTCCATCATTAAAGGGAGGGGCAAGTAGTTTTATAATACCTTCATAACCCATCACAAGATAATTTTCAAGTGAATTCATAGCTTTTGCAGCCCTTATAGGGTCGCCTGCACCTGATATCACTGACCAGGATTGTGCTATTGAATCTATTTTGCATTCACTGTTGCTTGAAGAGCCTAAAGGTGAGCCATCATCAAAGAAAGCCCTTATATACCAGCTTCCATCCCATCCATTATTCTCTATTGCATCCGCAATTTTTCGCATCAGAAGTGAATAATCATCAGCAATATTTTCGTCTCCCATTTGGCGGCAGACTGGTATAATTTTTTGAAGTGTTGTGTACAAAAACCAGCCAAGCCAAACACTTTCTCCCTTTCCTCCGATACCAATATTGTTCATACCATCGTTCCAGTCACCACCATGAATTAGTGGTAAACCATGCTCACCAAACTGGAGTGCATTATTTACAGCTCGGATACAATGGTCATAGAGGGAGAAATTTTCTAAAGAAACCTTAGGCTGGCAATATCTGTCCGTCTCATTTTCTTTTAACGGTTCCTCCTGTAGGTAAGGTACTTTGCTGTTTAATATTTCAAAATCTCCGGTTATCCTTATATATTCGGCGGTCACAAAAGGTAACCACAAGTAATCATCAGATATTCGGGTCCTGGTCCCTTTGCCGGATGGTTCGTGCCACCAATGAAGAACATCGCCCTCTTCAAATTGATGGCTAGCATGTTTTAATATCTGATCTCTTGCAAGAGTAGGCCAGGTAGCAGCCAAGGATAATGTATCCTGAAGCTGGTCACGGAACCCATAGGCTCCGCCTGCCTGATAAAATCCGGTTCGTGCCCACATCCTGCAAGAAATAACTTGATATTGGAGCCATCCGTTAAGCATGATATTCATGGTCGGGTCTGGTGTATCTACTTCAATAGTCTCTAGTTTGTCACTCCAAAAGAGCTCAACTTCTGCTAAAGCATCTTTTGCTTGCTGAACAGTTTTGTACTTATCTGCAAGTTTAAGAGCTTCCTTCTGACTTTTAGCCATACCCATAACAAATACAATATCTGCTGTTTCATTTGCTTCAAGGCTAATATTAACCTGCATTGCTCCGCAAGGATCATAACCTGCGCCGGTCGAACCCGAAAGATTCTTGGCCTTTAACGCATCAGGGGAGTGAAGCTTTCCTCGTCCAAAAAATTCCTTTCTGTCTACTGTAACAGTTCTATTTTCAACAGAGACATCCATAAAACAAACTCTGTCAGCAAATTCTCTATTGTATGGATTCTCTATTATCAATGCACCTTCTTCTGTTTGAGAGCTTATTAGGTGCATTCCTGTCTCACTCATACTGACTCCCAAAAGCGGCGTCATGTAATATGTCACCTTTAAATTTCTTTTCTCCTGGCTTTCGTTATGAAGGTGGATCATGCTGATTTTTACCGTGCCTGAAACAGGAACAAACTGAACAAGCTCTTGTTTGATTCCGTTACTTTGATGTTGGAATATTGTATATCCAAATCCATGCTCGATAGTATATGGTTCTTCTTCTCTTATAGGCAGGGGAGTCATAGACCATAGTTTCCCTGACTCATCGCTAATGTAAAAAACTTCTCCAGGTTCGTCACTGACAGGATCATTTGACCATTTTGACAGTTTATTTTCCCTGCTGTTTTCACACCAGGTGTAACCTCCACCTGACTCGGAAATCATGAAACCGAAATCTGGATTGGCAATTACATTCACCCATGGGGCAGGAGTCATCTGGTTTTTTTCTAGCTTTATGACGTAGCTTTTTCCATCTTTTCCAAATCCGCCGAAGCCATTGAAGAATTGAAGTTCTTTTTGTTCATCAATTACGCGTTCTAAAAAGGGAAGTTGTGTTTTGTTTTCATTGCTATAATATTCTAAAGTATCCTCATTATTAACAGACTCATTATTATTCTCAAATGAGTCGGATATGGCTCTTGATGCAGCTTTATTGCTTTGTTCTTCCATAGTACCCAAGCTGCCTTCGAAAATTATTTTGGCAGTAGCATAGAAGAGGTTTATCTCCTCACTTGTCATGGAACTTGTTTTCAATAAAAATACGTCTTGGTGACGATTCATTAAATCCTGAGTCTGGGTAGTATAGACTATATCAGTTATCAATGAATGCAGTGGGTTAGTGTAACTATTTTCTTCCCGGCTCAAAACAACTAAGTCAACCTTAAGATTCTTCAGTCGCCAGTATTCATGAGCTTTCAATAATTCATACAGCAGCTCTATCTCATTGGTCTTGTTTAGTATTAAAAGAACAATCGGCCTGTCTCCCGAAATACCATATTGCCATAAAGATTGCTGTCCTTTCCGATTATCCTTAATATTTTGCGCATACTTCATTCTTTGTGGGCTTATAAAAAGAATATCAGATATCAGATCCTGATAAAGTTCCATTTGAGGAGCTTTAATGTCAAGATACTTCGCTTCCACCTGGCTTCTTGTCAATGCAAGCCAAAATGAAGTATCGCAAGCTTCTGTACTTTGGTATTTTTCAACTAATTTCATAATTGATTCTTTGCTGTTGGCTGTTGCTGTAACAAAGAAAATACGTGCAGTATTTCCAGGTTCTATACATACCGTCGCCCTCATACTGAATATTGGATCCAGAACAGAACCAACAGTATTCGATAGGGGAGTATCACGCTCAAGTATTTCTGGATTGCCGGTATTTTTGCCTCTTCCTAAAAACTGTGACCTGTCCGTTTCATACTCTATGTCAGCAATTGTTTCGCCATCTACTAGAGGTATTCCTGCAATCCATATATTTCTGTCAGTCTGGCTCCGTTTTCGTCTGTTTGCTAACAGCACTTTGTATTGTGGATCAAACTCCGTACTCACAAAAAGATTACTGAAAGCAGGATGCGCCAAATCACTGTTGTGAGATGCCGCAACAACCTCGAAATAACTGGTAATTTGAAGCGTACAGGCGGACTTTCCGTTGTTTTTCAGTGTAATACGCCTTACTTCTGCTTTATCACCTGATGCGACTACGACTTCTGTTAAAGTTTCAATGTCTCCATCTGTTCTTTTATATGCAACCTTATCTGCCGTGAAAACAACTTCGTAGTTTTTAGGTATAACATTTAATGGTGCATAGGTGGCGGACCAGATCTGATTCTTATCAATGTTTTTTATATAAAAGAATGTACCATAGCTGTCTATAATGGGATCTCCTCGCCACCTTGAGATATCAGCATCTCTGCTTCTACTGTACCCGGTACCCGTATCTGTCAGACTTACAAAGTATATGCCATTAGATAAGACGTGAGTGTTTGGCAAGTCAAAATTCGGCGATGTAAAGCGTCTATATGAGCCTTTGTCGCTGTAGACTGTTGCTTTTGAAGTTTGTATTTTTTCTTTGCTGTCCTTTGTAAATATAACATTTAACGGTACTTTTTCCTGAAGAAGAAGTCTTGCAGATTTTACATAAGGATCTTTTGCAAATCTTTTTTGCATGGTGTTACCGTTAAGATAATTATTGACTGCTAAAAGGCTCATTCCTTGATGATGTGACATAAAGCTCTTTATGATGACTTTTTTATTCTGTGATTCAAGTCGATCTGTAGTGTAATCCGCAGCTTCATAAAATCCATAAGCACCTTCCATACCCTCTGACTTAAGGTACTTAATATTTTTATATGCAGCTTCAGGGTCGACCATAAGGGCAAGGAAAGTCGCGTAGGGCGTTATGACAGCATCCTCAGCCAAACCTCTTTTTAAACCAAGCCATGGAACTCCTATGGCTTTATATTGATAATCAAGATTTATATCTAAAGAATTGTAAGCAGACTCAGATGTTCCCCATGGCATTTCTCTTTGTTTTCCATATTTCATCTGACTTTTTACAACAAATGAATATGTTTCATCCAAAAGAGTATTTTTGTAGCTTCTCATTAATAATAGAGGCATCAAGTACTCAAACATAGTTCCACTCCAGGAAACCAGTCCCTTGAAACGATCAACAACCGTTAATGACCTGCCCAGCATAAACCAGTGCTTTGGAGGTACTTCTCCTCTGGCAATGGCTATATAACTTGTTTGCCTGGCTTCTGAAGCTAATAGGTCATAGTATGAGTTGGTTGCCTTTTTTTCTTCAATATTGTAGCCGATATAAAACAAATGTCTTCTGTCATTGTAAAGAGCTACAAATTTGGTGTTCATTGAAATCTCAGTAATTCTATCTATCAATCGATCATATTGTGCAATAAACTCTTTCGAAAATTGGATTGATTTTTCTGCAGCTTCTTTCAACTCGTTCAACCAAACTAATTGTGCCTCAAATTGATTACCGGATGTTTCTTTGATTTCATCAATCAAGTCATCACAATATTTCAATATCTTCATACTTAAATCAGGAAGTCCCTTAAGGGTAACATTAGTTCGCATAAGCTCAAGCAGTAAATTTGCTTTCATTGACAGCTCACCATCAAAAATTCGCTCAGGTGTCTCTAAAGACATTTCGACCCAAGGCATGAAGCTTATAATTTCATGGTGAAGCGCATTGCCAATATGTTTGCTTTTGCTTTTCCATTCCTTTTTTATTGAGAAATGTAGACTTGTATTCTCGATAAATTCTTCCAACGCCTTATTCCAAGCCATTGGATCGATTTTTTCTTGTTTTTCCATAAAGTCAAAGATATCATCAGGTAACTCCTGCTCATCTTCAAGTCCCGCACTGATTGTATCTTTGATTCCTCTTACAAATGCAGCATCAATCAAAGGTTTTTTATAATATTCTTTTAATCCTTGAGCCAAAGTGGTTAGGTAGCAAATCAGATTTCCGCTGTCAACAGTGGAAACATACATAGGATTAAGAGGCTCAAGTGTTCTGGTGTCATACCAGTTGTATAGATGTCCATTCCACTTTTCCATTTTCTCTATGGTAGTAATCGTTCTTGAAATATGCTCTGTTGCTTCAATTAGTCCCATATATCCCATGTCTCTGGCAGTCAGAGAAGCCATCAACCCAAGTCCTATGTTAGTGGGAGATGTCTTGTATGCGATTCCTCTGAAAGGTTCTTCCTGAAAATTGTCAGGCGCAAGGTAATTGTTTTTTCGATTTGCAAACTCTTCAAAATATCTCCATGTTTTTCTTGCTATTTTTCTAAGCTCTAGTAAGTCTTTGTCATCTAATTTTTCGGCTTCAATATAATCATCTTTGCTGATAAAGTATGCAACTACAGGTGAAATCAACCAGATAGCAAGCAAACCGATACTTAAAGGCATTATTTCCGGTTTGAAATAATAGGATAGTGCTACAATTGCTATGCCTGCAACTGCACTTAAGCCCATTGTTGAAATGTAGCTTTTTATGGAATTAGGCTGAACTCTATCAGAATCAGAGGACGTCACCCATTCGAGCATGTTCTTCTTTGTGATGAACACGCGGGTCAGCGTGACAACAATAGCATCCAATGCCGTTAGTGCCTGGTAGGGAAGGAATATGAGCCCAAGAAAGAACTGGAATATAGAAGCTTTAAACCCGAAAAAACCTGGAAGATGCCTTTTTATGTTATCGGATTTAAGTCCGCCACTAAAAACTTGCGTCAATAAAGTAAGTAGAAGTGGGAGACCCATAGAAGCAATACCTAACCCTACCCAAAAGAAACCTGAGCCTGGCAGTATGCTAAATCCTAAGATAATAAGAAACATAACGGCAGGTGTCAGCAAGCTTCTTCTAAGATTATCTGTCATTTTCCATTTGGAAACATAAGATAAGGGATTTTTTATGAGCGTGTTATCTTTTGTATAAATTCCCTTTAAAAGCCACGGAATAAGCTGCCAATCACCCCTAATCCACCTGTGGAGCCTTGCCACAAAGGAATTGTATTTTGATGGATATGAGTCCACAAGTTCAAGATCAGAGACTAACGCTGCTCTCACAAAAGATCCTTCCAGCAAGTCATGACTAAGTATCGCGTTTTCTGGCAGTTTACCTTTTAAGACAGTTTGAAAAACTTTAAGATCATAAATGCCCTTGCCAGTAAAAATCCCTTCTCCAAAAAGATCCTGATAGACATCCGATATTGCACTAGCATAGGGATCAAGTCCTTCTTGACCAGTGTATATCCTTGAAAATACTGATTTGTTTGAGCTGTCACTGTCAAATGAAACTCTTGGCTGAATCAAACCATATCCTTCTGTAACGATTCCTTTTTCATTGTCAATCACCGGCCTGTTAAGGGGATGAGCCATAGTTCCAATCATTTTTTTAGCCATTCCTAAAGGTAAAACAGTATCTGCATCTAATGTGATTACATACTTTATATTTGCATCCGGAAGCAATTCATTAGAATAAAAGGAGAAGCTAGTATCGTCTGAGCCAAGAAGTAATTCATTAAACTCCATTAAAGCTCCTCTTTTTCGCTCCCAACCAGTCCAATTATTATCAGCTTCATTGAATTTTCGTTGTCTGTTATAGAAATAGAATATATCCTTTTTACCATCTGTGTATTTGTTATTCAAAGCTACAATTTTGTCAGATGCTTCTTTGACTATACTTTTATCATCTTTGTTAATTTCGTTATCTGAGTCTTTGAAAGCACCAATCAGCGCGAAATACAAATTCTTTTCTTTATTCCCAAGATAGTGGTTTTCCATGTTATCCATCATTTCGTCAACACGTTTTTTATTTGAAAGCAAAACCGGTATAACTACCATCGCACTCATGCTATCCGGAATACCATCTTTCAGTTCCAATCGTGGAAAAACAGCTGGTTTTTTTACTCTAAAAACGAGTCGATTGATAATTGAGATAACAATTTCGGAAGCAGGTATTATTACTGCAACAGCTGTTAAAATAATGTAAAAAAGAAAATTTGAAGATACAAAAGACACTGCATACCCGATTGATAAAAGGGTAAGAAGTAGGGTGAACACCATAATAGAAAGCATATATATAATGCCCTGGTGGTTTTCTATGGAATTTTTTAGCTTTGCAAAGAACTTGATATTTTTCTCTTGCATTTTTTCAAGTTCTTTAAGTCCGTCACCGACAATATAATAGCCTATGTGATATCTGCGATTATCCGGATTTTCATCATCAGCAGTAATGTTGGTAGAAGACATAGCATTTTGGGCAAGACTTAAGGCTTCCTTTGCAATATAAAGTTCTGAAACGCCATATGTTTTAGCAATCTCTTCGATTCTGTTTTTATAATAGAATCGTGAATTTGTGTCCATGAGACTGTAGGTCGCCATAGGATCCTGTTTGAGGATTTCTTCTAAATAGCTGGCAGCATCAAATAAGTCAGTCCAATTTATGCTTGAAAGGTGTTTAAGACTGACAATACAGTTACCCATTGATACGGTACTGACTGCCTGAGCAGTATGTTCCTTTTGAGCAATTATTTCTGTTGTAGTATGGAATTTATCCAAATTCTCGTCAATGTAACGCAGTACATCCGAGTACCTTCGACCTGAGCTTCTCAATCTATAAAATAGGTGCTCCAAAAATGATGGGTTGGCTGTATCTATAGCATCATTGATTGCCTTGCCATTGCTTTTAAACAACTCATTTATTTCATCTGTGTCAAAATTAGTTTCAGCAAGCCATTTTTCAACAGTTTCGTCTGCAAGATTCCATTGTTTTCTGGTTTCAAGTATATCCTCACAGATTATCCTAATATTTTCAATAAGTGCCAGACGAAGCATTGCAGGAATTACATATATTTCTCGCTCAAAGAGTATGCTGTTTGACTGATATGAATTTAGATATTTTAACAGTGTATCTTCCTCGATACGTCCATGTGTATGAGAAACTAATTCCATTGCAAGGGCGAAGATTCTTGTAACCCCCTTGTAAGGTCCTTTTTTCAATACTGGCAAATTAAAATAGCTTTTCTTTGACAGATCCTTGCGCAGTCCTTTTACCTGTTCTTCTATTACATAATAATTATCCAGCAGCCATTCCGCTACAGGCGGCAATAAATGCTTTTTAATAATATCATCATTTAAATCTTTATATACCTGGCGAATAAAGCTGAAATTGTCATTCATACGTGTCAGTGGCCAGTTCAATATGTTTTTCTTTGAAGATACCGAATGCTCTAATGACATGCTTTTAGCATGCACCTCAAGTTCTTCAACCGTCAGTGACGCATCTCGTATATTAATATTTCGGTTTTTTTGCAACTTAAACAAAAGCCCCCATATTATTAAAAACGAGAGCAACACTGCACTCAAAACATAAATGTAGTTCATATAATCTATAATCAATTGTGTTCCTCCTTTTGAATTTGAAGATAAAAAAAGTCACTTTATAAAAAGTGACTTTTGCTGTTTGCTCAAGTTGTATTCAATTAACTTAACTTAGTATTCTCTTTATATGTAATTATACTATAATAATGAGAAAATGTCAATTTTACCTGTTTTTTCTTCCAGAACAGTTTGTCCACCCCTCGGGGTGAGAGAATTGTAACCACCAACTACGAGTAGAAAAGTTTAAATTGATATTAAATTATATATCTATTATAATGTTGGAAAAGGATATCAAATAAAATTATCAATACAAAGGATTTTCACCAAATAACAGAGGAAAAATATTTGAATTTTATAGTAGCACAAAGTATAGGATTTATTGGGACAGGATTATGGTTATTTGTTTCTCTACATATTATTGTTACTATCCTAACTTATCAAGATTTATTTAGTCTGTTCCCATGTATAGGGATGGTTGCAATAACAATCGCATCATGGACAAGAAACGGCAAAAAAATCAGAATTACAAATATATTTGTAAATTCTCCCTCATGGTTAATTTATGATATTTATACTGTTTCTTACTCTGGTATTGTATGCGAAGTTTTAACATTGCTTTCAGTTATAATCTCATTTTTTAGATATGGAGTTAAAGCTTTGGATCAAGCGGATTAGGTAATGCAAATTTTTTTAAAAAAATATATAAGGAGAGTGAAATAATGGAAAATTTAAACATACTGCAAATTCAACAATTAATAGATGAAGATAAATTATCATCAGTACAGCTTACGGAATATTACATAAATAGAATAAAAAAATATGATGATAAATACAATGCTGTTTTTGAACTTAATAAGGATGCAGTTATTTTAGCAAAAGAATTAGATGAAAAAAGAAAAGTAAGAGGCAGAAGAAGTTTATTACATGGAATTCCTGTGTTGATTAAGGATAATATAAATGTAGACTTAAATAAAAAACTACATACTACAGCTGGAGCAATAGTATTAAAAGATTTATATCCTAATTACGATGCATTCATTGTCAAAAAATTAAAAGATGCAGGTGCAGTTATACTTGGAAAGACAAACCTTTCAGAGTTTGCTAATTTTATAGCCGATGATTCCCCAAATGGCTTTAGTGCTTTAGGTGGACAAGTTGTAAATCCATATGGTAACTTTGATGTAGGTGGTTCGAGTTCAGGCTCAGCAGTAGCCGCTGCTCTAAGCTTTTGTCAAATTGCCATAGGAACGGAAACTTCAGGATCAATTATAAGTCCAGCTTCAAAAAATTCTGTAGTAGGAGTAAAACCGACGGTAGGATTGGTAAGCAGATATGGTATTATTCCATTATCATGGACACAGGATATAGCAGGACCTATTACAAGAAATGTAATAGACTCAACAATAGCTTTAAATATTATAAGCGGAAAAGATATTAATGATAAAACTACATATGCTCTAAACGGAAGAGAGGTACCAAATTATTTAGAACTATTACAGAAAGATTCTTTAAAGGGAATATCCATTGGAATTCCTAAGAGCAATTTTAATGATGAAGATGAGGAAACAGTAGATGTATTCAATGAAGCTATAAAAGACTTGGAAAAATTAGGTGCAAAAATAGTAGAAGTAAATATTCATGAAGAAAAACATGATATAAATTGTGATGTTTTATATTATGAATTTCCTAAAGCGCTAAAAGATTATTTCAAAACATTAGGAAATTTAGCGCCAGTTAATACATTAAAAGAAATTGTTGAATTTAACAATGAAAATTTAAAGGAAAGAGTTCCATATGACCAAAAGGTGTTTGAAAGATGCATAGAATTAGAAAAGGACTTTGATGAAAAATATGAATTAGCACTTATCAATAGCATTAATTATGGTAAAGAAATAGATGCAACTATGAATGATAATAATGTAGACCTACTACTTTTCATTGATTGGAAAGGTTCAGATATTGCGGCCAGAGTTGGTTATCCTTCTGTTACAGTACCAGCCGGTTATACTCAAAACAATATGCCTGTAGGAATTACTTTTACCTCTTTAAGCTTTACTGAGGATAAGCTCTTATCTTATGCATACGCCTATGAAAGTGCTTATAATAAAAGAAAAAATCCATAATATCTAAATCCCTGCCTACTGTTAAAATTTGTACAGCTGATACTTTTGTTGGAGCTTATTAATACCGTTTATGCACAACTACTGTATGAAATATGTCTGATTTTGAAAAATAAGAAAAAATAATGTTTCCAAATTACAGGAAATGGGTATAATGTAAATAAATTTATTTGCTTTAAAACTTTAACTGCAAAACATAGGAGAGCATAATATGAAGAATGTTATCGTATTTACAACTAGTACATGACCACACTGCAAAACAGCGAAGGAGTTTCTTTCTCAAAATAAGATTCATTATGTTGAAAAGGATATAAATGTGGACAAGGAAGCACGAAGTGAAATGTTAAAAAGAAAAGTAACAGGAGTACCAACATTTTTAATAGGTGAAGATATTGTAATAGGGCTGGACAAAGATAAGATATTAAGTCTTGTAGATCATAGAGTTGTAGAATGTGCATCTTGCCAAAAAAAAGTTCGTGTTCCAATCAATAAACCCAATATAATTGCAAAATGCCCTAATTGTAAAAATGTAATTAGCATATAGTTACTTGTAGAGACTTGAAAGTGTAATAAAAAACAAATACGTTAAATATGAAGGAGAAAATAATGAAAGCAACTGGTATAGTTAGAAGAATTGATAATCTTGGCAGAGTTGTAATTCCAATGGAAATTAGAAGACACTTGGGTATAAACGACAGAGATACTTTAGAAATATTTACTGACAACGAAGGGCATATCATATTGAAAAAGTATGATCCTTTGCCGGATATAGTTAATCGAGTAAAAACACTTCAAGAAATGATTAACGATAATACGAATTATGAGCCTGAAGTTACAAATAAAGCAATAGACATGCTAAAAGAATTGCAGAAAATTTTTGATAATATAAAATAGAAACTTAATAATAAAAAAAGCTTTAGCTACATTAGGAATATAACACCACAAAGAGTTAAAAATATCTAAACATGATTTAGCAATGTAAGTCAAGAAATTAAATTATTTATGATATATACTTTTTACAAGAGGATGGGGTAATGTCATCAAAAATGACAAGGTCCCGTTTTTTTTATTAAAATGTGAAGTAAGAAAAATGATTGTAATAAATAGTGAATTCGTTATAATGATTATAGGGACTAATAAGAAAACATAAAGGATTATACCGTGAAATTAAAAAAAATTTACTTAGAAATTACTAATATATGCAATTTAAATTGCGATTTTTGTCCGGAAACAAAGCGCGAGCCAGAAATTATGAGCATTGAAACATTTAGCAAAATATTAGACCAAATAAAACCATATACTGATTATATATATTTGCATGTTAAGGGAGAACCCCTTCTTCATCCTGAAATAGATAAATTATTAGATATAAGCTATGAAAAAGGATTTAAAGTCAATTTAACAACAAATGGAACTTTGATTAAAAAAGTTAAAGATAAGCTTTTAATGAAAAAAGCATTAAGACAAATTAACTTTTCTTTACATAGTTTAAAAGAAGATGAAAAAGGACAAACCAAGGAAGAATATATAAATAATATTTTGTCCTTTGTAAAAGAAGCCATGGATAAATCTAATATTATCATTTCTTTAAGGTTGTGGAATTTAGATACTGACAATGTAATTAACTTAGAGATACAAAAAAACAGAGAAATGTTGGCTGTTATTGAAAAAGAGTTTAATTTGGATTATAAAATTGAGGAAAAAGTTTTGCCTGGTAGGGGAGTAAAAATTCAAGACAGATTATATTTAAATCAAGATCACCTATTCCAATGGCCGGATTTAAAAGAAAATGAAGATGATGGACCAGGTTTTTGTTATGGTCTTCGAAATCAGTCAGCAATATTGGTAGATGGAACTGTAGTGCCATGTTGTTTGGATGGTAATGGAATTATAAATTTAGGAAATATAAATATAAGACCATTTTCTGAAATTATGGAAAGTGATAGAGTAAACAATATTATTGATGGCTTTTCAAGAAGAGAAGCAGTAGAGGAACTTTGCAGAAAGTGCGGTTATAGGCAAAAATTTAGTTTAGAATAAGTATACCGTGAAGTTTAATCATGGAGGACAAATAATTGAATTTTATAGTAGCACAAATAATTGGATTT
>DATESJ010000267.1:0-2383 GCA_035270885.1 Sedimentibacter sp.
ATGATTGTGGGAGTATGCTCCATGTGGATAGTAAGAATAGGTTTTGGAGTTGTTTTATCTAAATATTTCGGTATTGAAATGTTTGGTGTCTGGGTTGCAATGATAATTGATTGGGTAGTAAGAATTACATTCTTTGTCATCAGGTATAAAGGTCATAAATGGGAATACAGTGGTCAGCTAAATTAATTAAATATTAAGGATGCGAGATTAGTGGCAATCATTTTTCTAAATCATAATATAAAGTACTATAGAATTTAGGGAGGTTTATGATGCCTACAAGAATGGACTTTGTCCGTCATTCATTAGAATTGCATCTTTTTTTTACAAGAATTATGAAGGAACACTCGTTTTTCCTTCAAGTAGCATTTACACCAAGAGATGGTGGCTATATACAGAAAGCAGACGAATTAAGGAGAGAATTTGACAGACTGTTAATGGAAGTTGTATCACTTTCTAATGGTGTTGTCAGCAGGGAAGCTCTCCTATCAGGTGAGATTATTACCCCATATACTCAAAACGCTGAAATGGCGTCCTCATATTTTACAGGAGTAAGGATTCCTACAGAGATTACACAAATGGAGGCTAATTTAGTAGGAGACAGCATGACAGATGTTAATCCTATGCTGGAAGAAAGAGTATTTTCATTAAATCAAAGAGCTATTGCTTTAGTAACAGAATTAATACAGTTCAAAAGTAATATACTAAACAATGTTTTAACATGTAAAATGTTTACTGTAAATTATCCATTATTAATTGACCATATTATGCGTGAAGCCAGATTGTACTTAGCTATGATACAAAGACTTCAAAACAGAGAAACTGTTAATTTACAGCAAGAAGCTGTGCAGCAAGAAATATTTTGGAACAGAATAATGGCAGAGCATTCTAAGTTTATAAGGGGATTTCTTGACCCTTCTGAAGAAGAGCTATTTGAAACAGCCAATAATTTTGGCAAAGGGTTTGATGAATTAACAGGTGAAGCTATAATGGCTATGAATTCAACCATACCGTTGAAACAAGTTACTGAAGATAGTCTACGTGCAACTCAAGCCATTAGAGATTTCAAAGTCCAAGGAACACAAGGAATACTTGACTGTAAAATAAAGTCAATCATTATTCCACTGCTGGGTGACCATACAATTCGTGAAGCAAATCACTTTTTAAGACTACTAAATATGTTCAATAGTTAAGAAATCATTTAATACCCCCACTTTTATAAATGGGGGTTTCTTTTTGGTTTGTAATTGAGTTACGGAAGAAAATTATATAATCATATAAAATAATATTTATTAAAAAGAAAAGAGGCTACATATGAAATTAAAAATACTAGCAGGTGTTGTAGTTGGAGGATTGTTAGGCTTCCTTTATTATAAGTTTATAGGCTGCTCTTCAGGAACTTGCTCAATCACTTCAAATCCAATAAATTCAACCTTGTATGGGGCAGTAATGGGATTATTAATTACATTATAAATTATCAATGAATATAACATTTCAAGGTCCGTCCCCGGAATTTCAAGGTCCGTCCCCAGAATTCCCGTGACTTTTTTGACGTACAATGTTATAATATTATCAAAATAAAACGAGGAGGGATAGTATGAACAAATATATATGTTCTATTTGTGGATATGAATATGATGAACAAAGCGGCATTCCTGAATCAGGTATTACACCGGGAACAAAATGGGAAGATCTGCCGGATGATTGGGTTTGTCCATTATGTGGTGCAGATAAAACAGAATTTAAAAAACAGGGCGAATCATCTTCAGCCAAAAAAGCAAGTGTAACAAAAATTGAGGCTTCAGAAGATATTAAGGAATTATCACCATTAGAAATTAGTGCTATTTGTACAAATTTGGCACGTGGATGTGAAAAACAATACAAGCTAAAAGAAGCTTCATTATTTACTGAATTAGCGGGATACTTTAAGGCTGCAGCAGCACCTGCTGATGAACCTAATATTGAAAAACTTATTAACTTAATTGAAAAAGATCTTGAGGAAGGATTCCCCAATGCCAATGCAATAACATCTGATAATAATGACCGTGGTGCAATGCGTGCACTTGTTTGGAGTGAGAAGGTTACACGAATTTTAAAATCACTTATGGCACGTTATCAAAAAGAAGGAGACACTATGTTAGAAAATACAGGTGTCTATGTATGTACTATTTGTGGATTTGTTTATATAGGAGACCAGTTGCCTGAAATTTGTCCTGTATGTAAAGTTCCAAATTGGAAATTTGATAAGATTGAGGGGAGGTAACGGAATGAGCAAAAAATATGCAGTTAGAAATATACGATTATGTACTAAGGATTGTTTGTGTCTTTATGTTTGTCCAACAGGCGCTACAGATACAGAAAACAGCATCATTGATGTTTCAAAGTG
>DATESJ010000268.1:0-3119 GCA_035270885.1 Sedimentibacter sp.
TGCACCTACAATTTCCGAAAATTCTATTTCCAATTTTTAATATTTCTAATTTGGTTAAAAACTTAGTCAAGCTATCGTATATGGCCAACTGTTTATACTGTTCTGCCACACGTTTTGTATTATTTAAATTCATTTTGGCCATAAGCTGACTTTGTTCATAATCATACATTTCATCATCTACGCTTATATATTCTTCAAGATAGTGCAATGCATTAACAGTATCATCTTTCTTTTTATAAATAGAATATAAAGAATAAAAAACTTCTCTTAAAAGCGGATTATATTTATATGATGAACTGATATTTATAATTTTATTTAATAAATCTATTGCCTCTTCATATTTCTCAGTTAGAAAATATAATTTTGACCACTGATACATGGTAGAACATTTTTCATATAATAAATTGTTTTCTATACAGAAATTATATGAATTTTTAAACTCTTCTTCGGCTAATTCATACTCACCCTTTTTTACATAAGCCATGCCCTTAAGTTTAAACATTTCGCTTATATCAGTATTAAGATGGTTTTCTGACTCTATTATCATTGCTTCATCTATAATTTTCAAGGCTTTGAGAGGATTTCCTATATTTATTTCAATTTCCGCAATAGAGAGCGTGTATGAAATTGTCTGACTTGTTGTTAAATAACAATCCATTCCTTCTATACTTTCAATAATATCCCGCGCTTTGTCATAGTACTCCATTTGAATATAGTTAATACATGTATTAATTAGAAGTATAATCATTGCTTCTTTATTTGCAGTTTCTTCACAAAAGGAAATTCCTTTAAGACCCCATTCATTTGCTAATTTAAATTGTCCCATTTGACAGTAGATATTTGTCAAGCCGTTACAAGCATACGCTATATCATATTTATAATACTTTTCAAACAAATCATAAACAGTCAGAAAATTATTTACTGCTTCTTCATATTGTGAAGTGTCAAAATTATACCAACCTAAATAATAATAGCCCCATGCTTCTGCTCTTTTTAAATTGTTATGCTTAGAAAATTCCAACAATTGATCAATTTTATACTTATATTGTTGAGTATCGTTAATTTCCTTCAAAAATATTTCTCTGAAGGCTTTAATATAATCTTCATTTTCAATTAATTTATTTAATTCTTTTTCAAACATATTCCCCGCATCCAAACAAGCTACCCCCATTAGCAAATTAGTTAGAATAATAATATATTGAATGTTAAATATTGTCAAACACTATTATAAAAAACCTTGCAGTTCCCTACAAGGTTTTCTGTAATATTTAATTTTTATTGAGCTAATTTTGCTTTAGCTTCATAATTTGCTATATATTCTTGCAATTCTTTGCTTGATTTCTTAAGTTTCATTTTATGTGTATATTCAGGAGAAGCAGGGTCTTCATCAATTGTCATAATTGAGAATCCTGTATAAGCGTAAAGAACTGTAACTATAGGACTTAAAATATTGAAGAATGCAAACGGAGCATATGCAAATGTTGATACTCCCAAGAAGGAAGCCATTGTAGCGCCGCATGTATTCCATGGAACAAGAGCTGATGTTACTGTACCTGAATCCTCAAGAGCCCTTGACAAGTTTCTTGGTGCCAAACCTCTTTTAGCATATGCATCCTTGAACATTTTTCCAGGAAGAGCAATACCCAAATATTGGTCTGCACATAAAATGTTAACGAATAAACAAGATAATACAGTTACTAAAACTAATGAACCTGTACTCTTTGCCCATGATAACATTTTGTTAGCTATAGTAGCAATCATGCCTGTAGATTCAAGAACACCACCGAATGTCAGTGCACACATAATCAGTGATATAGTCCACATCATACTATCCAAACCACCGCCTGACAACAATGAGTCAACCATTTCATGACCTGATGCTGCTTCAGTACCGTAATGAATAACACCCATCATATCTCCAAGTGATCCACCCTGGAACATCATGCAAATTGCACCAAGAAGAACACCTATAAGAAGTCCAGGAATTGCAGGTACCTTCAATGCAACAGCTGCTATTGTAACAACTGGAACCAACAAGTATAATGGACTAATTGCATAAATGCCTTTTATTGCTTCCAATATACCTTGGATTTCAGAAGCGTTAAGTTCTTGTCCTGCGTATCGGAAACCAATAACCAAATAAGCAATTAATGCAATACCGTATGAAAGTCCTGTTGTATAAAACATGTGTTTGATGTGGTCAAACAATGTTGCTCCTGCCATTGCAGGTGCTAAGTTTGTTGTATCTGACAAAGGAGACATCTTGTCACCGAAATATGCTCCTGATACTATACAACCTGCTGCTAATGGAACTGAAATTCCAAGTCCTTGAGCTATACCGATAAGTGCAACTCCAACTGTTCCTGCAGTAGTCCATGAACTACCGGTTGCAATAGCAACTATACTGCACAGTATCATTGCAGTAATCAAGAAAAATGTAGGTGATAATATTTGTAAACCATAGTAAATTAATGAAGGTACAACACCGCCTGCAATCCAAGTTCCTATTAACATACCAATTACTGCAAGTATTAAGATTGCCTGCATAACACTACCTATTGAGTCAATAATACCTTTTTCAATTTCTTCCCAAGTATAGCCTAATGAAAATACAGCTATTAAAGCTCCTACAGCCGCACCTATTAATATAGGAATATGCGGGTCAGCACCAAAAGCTAATATACCTACTCCCAATGCTGCTACTATTACTAATACAGGAATAATAGATATTCCTAACGTAGCTTCTTTCTTTTCTCTTGGAACCTTACTCATAATTCTCCTCCGAATTTTTACGCACCATATCTCTACACTAACAGGATAAATAAATGCTAACCCATATAATTTATTGCAACTCTTTAACCCATTAATAACGTTATCCAGTCATGTATAAATATTTGTACGTTTAATTTTTATTAACATAATCTCACTTTACCCATTAAGCCAAGATTACGTTATCATGGTAATTCTACCACAGGTTTATGATTTTGTAAACAATTAAATATAAACAGGAGTCACGCCAAAGCGATCACTGGAAACAAGAGGATTTCGAAGGTGTCTACACAACTAAAAAAAGGGTGATAAATCACCCTTTTTGTCAATCTTTAGCTAAAATATATTGT
>DATESJ010000269.1:0-2687 GCA_035270885.1 Sedimentibacter sp.
TCTATAGTGCTAGGAAAATTACTATCATAAACTCTATTAATTATAGAGCTAATTATATTTTCTTTAGACTCAATAGATTGCCCTGTACCCTCAGCTTCAGTTATTTTATATAATATCTCAAGCTCTGTATCATTAAATTCAATAATAGTTATTTCAGTATCTTTTATGTATTTTGAATATATCCAACCAATTTTATCTTCGCAAGAAACCATAGTCCAATTATCATTTGTTGATAATTTTTGTATTTTAGTATCCGTGGTTAGTGTTTTTATAATGTCTGAATTAGTATTTGGCTTACTTCTTAAATTTACATTTGTAGTAGTCCATGCTTCAATTTTATTAACTTTGTCTAGGGTAATACTTATCCCAGCGATACCTTCTTCTGCTCTTGCGTTTGTAGAACTACAGCTAATTAATATTATACAAAAACACAAGAAAGTTATTAATTTTTTCATTTTGATTCTCCTTAGTTTTATATTGTTATTATTTACTTATGTATGGAATAAAATCATTAAAGCCCGATTTTTCATTACATGTATATTCGTAATTGACATAACTTTGAAACGGATCGTCTGGATTGCCCTGTGTACATCTATAGCATTTATCAGCCATTGGACAACTGTTGGTAGTACACATTACTATATTATCCATATTAATATTCTCCTTCGTAATCACGTTCATATATAGGACTAATTTTACAGTTTTCAATTAAGTATGTAGTAAGTTTAGATGAACAATCGGAGCAAAGATATATTTTAAATGTTTTCGTATCATATATTGACCCATACCCAAATTGATGTTCTAGTGAAAATGGATTACATTCTAAGTCTAATTTCTCAATCTCTTTACTACACATATTACATATCTTTGTTATTTTAGTCATAACTACTCTCCCTTTTAGTTTATAGTTTAATATTACTAATCATTACTTTCATTGCTAATAATTTCTTCTGATGTAATATAATGTTTTGCATTTTTATATACCCATTGATTATTATGTCTTACTAGGAAGTGAGGATAACCCTTACTATCTTTTACATTATAAACAGCAATATCTAAGTGAGTTTTCTTATCAAATACTATAAACATATAATATAACTCCTTTCTTTTTAATAATAGTATCAATCTGTAGATTGATGTTAAAGTTCAATATTGTCTTTTACTAGTTCCCATTTAAGTTTTGTTCCGTCTTGTAAAACTCCACAATATTTACTTATTCCTTTTAAATGGCGGCTCATATTATATAAGTTAATATTGTATTTTATACCTGCTTCCTTAATAGAATTAAATACATCTCCAGTTGACAAACACTTTATTTCTTTCTCCTTGGCTTCTGATGCCTTTTTTATCCCACGCTCGCTATAATATGTAGGGATATAGTTTGTAATTCCAAGCTTATTAGTGATATGTAAATAATTTCTAACTGTGCATGGTGCTAATTTAGTTATATTGCTAATATCTGTGGTGTTTTTTGAAATGGTATTAAAAATTTCTCCCACTTTAATTACCATACTATGAGTTGCTTGTTTATCGCATAACAGCCAATCGATATCGCTTTCATTAAACTTTAATAATCTAGGTAAATCGCTATTTAAAATTGAATTTTTAATATATTCTAATTCCGATTTTTTCGCATCAATTACAATATAATAACCTATATTGTTTTCTTTTGCTAACTTGTACTTCATAAAATCATTTTCTTGCTGTTCTTCAGTGGTGTATCCACCAATTAATGAAAATAAACTGTCTTCATAATGCTGCCTCCCATTTACTTCGATTATAGAAGAAATATTATCTATATAGAAGTCATATCTAATTCGCTTTATTTTTCTACTCCACGAAAATGATTTTTCATACTCAAAATTAATATTTAATTGTGTTAAGATATTATACATAATTTTATTGGGATAGCTTATACCATCGGAACATCTTGGACAACTGACCCCTCTTCTTTTAATATCAGATATTCTTTTAGCTTTAATAACATTGCTACAATTAACACATAGCCAATCAACTTTTATTCCACTTTTTGATGAATATAAATAACCATCTTCTGGATTTGCTAATAATTTAGCTAATTCAGGATTAGTAGTCCATATATCATTAAACCCTTTTTTAATTTTTTTATTAGAACATACTTTGCATCCTAATTTTTCATTAATTATCCTATATTCAGATAAATAATCCTCGTCTCCACACACATTACAGTGATATTTATAAATCTTTTCATTATTTTTTCTAATAAAAGTATCTCTTAGCTTTTCTATTATCTCAAATGCATTAAAGTTTTTATCATACAAAATATCACCGATGTTGTACTTGTGTGGTTTTCTACTGTTTAAACGAATTTTTTGTGGTTTATAATCACCTTTTACACCTAAGAATTTTTTGAAGTTTCCATATCTAAATTGACTAACACTTAATGATTTAATATTGCCATTATACTCAATTGTTATTTTACTAATATCTTTATTATAGTCAATAATATTGACTACATAGTCTTTTTTATTAGCATTAACAATTACATGGTTTCCAATGCTTTTAAACCAATCTATGCCACTATTTCGTTTTGGTAGATGTTCTAAAGTTAATTTCATTCCTCTCTCTTTCTTTCTCCTTTCTAATAGTTTAATATTGTTATTAATAGAAACAATGTGCTAATACTAATTTTCAAGCCTGTCTAGTAG
>DATESJ010000270.1:0-2483 GCA_035270885.1 Sedimentibacter sp.
GATTTTAATATTAAAAAAAATATAATCGACAGTTTAGTAAATGAACTTAAAAAAGCAGGTAAAAAAATTGATGTTATACATATTTAGGGGTTAAGGCCCAATTTCTTTCTCCCTAAAGGTCGAAGAAATTGGGTAGGTCATAAAGGGGTTAGGGCATCTTATTTTACATATGCATATGAAGGTTTTTTATCAAGAATATGTGTTGTTTCTATAAAGCGTATAGTTCCCGATTTAGAACGTGTAACAACAGATGATGTCCTTGCTCTGTTGTTTGCCATATATCTTACTCCCTTTAACAATTCGCCGTCAGAAACTCCTGTAGCTGCAAAAATTATATCGTCTCCCTTAGCCAAATCTTCCATTGTCAATACCCTGCTAAAGTCTTCTCCTGTCATTTCCTTACATCTTTTAACTTCTTCGTCTGTATCAGGTCTTAATATTCCCTGAAATTCGCCGCCTAAACATTTTAAAGCTGCTGCAGAAATTACACCTTCAGGAGCACCACCTTTACCTATAAACATATCAACACCTGATTCAGTAAAACATGTAGCAATGGCTGCTGCAACATCACCGTCTCCAAACAGTTTAATTCTTGCACCTATGCTTCTTGCTCTTTGAATTATATCCTCATGTCTTTCTCTATCCTGAATAATAACCGTTAATTCTGTTATATCCTTACATAAAGCTTTAGCAACATTGTAAAGATTTTTCTCTATTGAAGCAGTAATATCAATGCAACCTGCTGCCTTTGGTCCAACTGCAATTTTATCCATGTACATATCAGGGGCATGCAAAAGACATCCTTTTGGAGCCACTGCTACTACTGCTAAAGCTCCAGGAAGTCCTTTAGCAACTAATTTTGTTCCATCAAGAGGATCTACTGCTATATCAATTTCCAAAGCTCCTTCTTCCCATGTTCCTATTTTTTCACCAATATAAAGCATTGGTGCTTCATCCATTTCGCCCTCGCCTATTACAACGGTTCCCGCTATATCTAAAACCTGAAACATGCCTCTCATTCCGTCAACTGCTGCCTGATCTGCTATTTCTTTATTGCCTCTACCCATATATTTTCCTGAGCCCAAAGCTGCCGCTTCAGTAACTCTAACTATATTAAGCGCTAATTCTCTATCCATTTAGTTCTCCTTATTTTTTGTCAAAATTAGTATAACATACTGTAAATACTTTGTGAAGTATTCATATTTGGAATAAATTGTGATATATTTTTAACAATTGGTTGACTATACTGATTAAATAAGATAAAATAGGCATAGGCAAAAAATTAAAAAATTGGAGGATAATATGGAAAAATTAATTATTACAGCTTGTCTTACAGGAGCGGAAGTAACAAGAGAACAGCAACCAAATTTACCGCTTACACCTGATGAAATTGCAGAAGCTGCATACCAATGCTATTTAGCAGGAGCATCTATGGTACATGTCCATGCTAGGGATGAAGAGGGCAACCCTACTCAGGACTTAGCATACTATAAGGCAATCAAAGAAAAAATTGAAGCAAAGTGCGACATTATATTCCAACCATCTACAGGCGGTGCAACTTGGCATACACCTGAACAAAGAATGCAGCCAATTGAACTTAAACCTGAAATGGCAACATTAAGTATGGGAACTTGTAACTTTGCAGATGACGTATTTATGAATACAGAAGAAAATATTAAAATATTTGCAAAAAGAATGAATGAGCTTGGTGTTAAACCAGAATTAGAATGTTTTGAAAAGGGAATGGTTGACACTGCTTTAAGATTTGCTAAAAAAGGACTACTTAACACACCAATGCATTTTGATTTTGTACTTGGAGTACCTGGAGCAATGGGTGCTGAAATAAGAGATTTATTGTACATGGTTGAATCAATACCTGCTGATTCTACTTGGACAGCAGCAGCAGTTGGAAGATATCAGTTACCAATAAACATGGCAACAATTGTATTAGGTGGTCATGTAAGAACTGGATTTGAAGACAATGTTTATTATAAAAAAGGCGAACTTGCAACATCTAATGCTCAATTAGTTGAAAGAATTGCAAGATTTTCAAGAGAATTAGGACGTGAAGTTGCAACACCGGATGAAGCACGCGTGATTCTTGGACTAAAAAAATAATAATCTAAACATTAGATATAAAGAGAACGGCTTAGCCGTTCTCTGACATTAACTGTTCATCGTTCACTGTTCAATATTCATTGATATTTCTCCATTGCCAATTCCACAAGTTTTACAATTAAATCCTTATATTCAATACCGATTTTTTTAAGCATTGACGGATATCTGCTTAGATCTGTAAGACCAGGGATAGTGTTAATTTCATTTAAATATATTTTATTTTCAGGAGTTAAAAACATGTCTACTCTTGACAATCCACTGCAGCCCAACGCTTTATAAGTATTTGCAGCCATTTCCTTTGCTTGAGCTTTTAATTCATCGCTTATTCTTGCTGGACAGTAAATTTTCGAATTTTTCTGAGAGTA
>DATESJ010000271.1:0-4918 GCA_035270885.1 Sedimentibacter sp.
ATATTATTTATTATAGAAAAGGAGATGGAGATATGCAGATATTAAAGGCTGAAAAACTAACAAAAATATATGGAGCAGGAGAAAATATTGTAAAGGCTCTTAACGGAGTAGATTTTAACGTTAAAAAAGGTGAATTTGTTTCTATTGTAGGAACATCAGGAAGCGGCAAGTCAACGCTTTTACATATGCTTGGCGGACTTGACAGAGCAACAAGCGGTAAAGTATTGGTTGATGATAATGATATTTTTTCAATGTCAGATGACGAATTGACAATATTCAGACGCAGAAAAATCGGATTTGTTTTTCAAAGCTATAATCTTATACCAGTGCTAAATGTTTATGAAAATATTGTTTTGCCTATTGAACTTGATGGTTCAAAGCCTGATAAAGAGTATATTAATAGTATAATTGATGTGTTGGGTCTTACCGAAAAGCTTAATAATCTGCCGTCACAGCTTTCAGGCGGACAGCAGCAAAGAGTTGCTATAGCCCGTGCGATAGCAACAAAACCGGCTATAATTCTTGCAGATGAACCCACAGGGAATTTAGACAGCAAAACATCACAGGATGTTTTAGGTATGCTTAAAATTACAAGCCAAAAATTCATACAGACTGTTGTAATGATTACCCATAATGAAGAAATTGCACAGCTTGCGGAAAGAATTATTCATATTGAGGACGGCATAATTGTAAACGGCGGTGATGAAAATGCTTAAGGTTAAAAACAGCAAAGCAATTTACACACTTTCTAAAAAAAGCTATAAAAGTAATCATAAACGAAATCTTACTGCTGTTCTGGCTATAATTTTAACAACAATACTGTTTACAACATTATTTACAGTTGGTATGGGTATTATAAAAAGCATTGAGTATAATACAATGAGAATGTCCGGCGGAATGGCACACGGTTCATTTAAATATTTAAGTGATGAACAAGTCCAATTAATCTCAAAAAACAGCTTATTAAAAAAGGTTGGTCTTTCAAAGCTATGCGGATATATCAGTGATGAAAGATTAATAAAGCGACCGATTGAGCTTAACTTCAAGAATAATATTGATTTAGAATTAAGCTTTATAAAATTATCAGGTGGTACTATGCCAAGTGCGGGGGATGATATAGTTTTAGATACAGTAACACTTGATATGTTAAATATTGAGCATAAGGTTTCGCAAAAAATAACTCTTGAAACTGATTTTGGCGACAGAACTCAAAATATAACATATAATCTTTGCGGATGGTATGAAAGCGACCCTGCATTTATGTCGAGTATTGGGCTTGTATCAAAAGCCTTTGCGGATGAATATTTGAAAGACAGAGGGCAGAATTATAATAAAGATAACGATATGGAAGGCTCGACAACTATTAATTTTATGCTGAAAAGCGATTCTGATATTGAAAAAAATGCTTTAAGGATTATCAATGAAAGCGGATATTCAATTGATGAAGCAGATCAAAATTATATTAACTACGGCATAAATTGGGCATATTTAACGACATCAGTTGATGGAAGTATAAAAACTTCATTAGCATTAATTGCAGCTTTATTATTAATAATGTTTACTGGCTATTTGATTATTTATAATATTTTTCAGATTTCTGTTATTAAAGATATTCGGTTTTACGGACTTCTTAAAACAATAGGAACAACTGGAAAACAAATTCGCAGGATACTGATTTCACAAGCTTTAAGAATGTGTGCGGTTGGCGTACCAATTGGCTTGGCATTAGGCTTTATTGTCGGAGCATTAATTCTGCCGCTTGTTACTGCTCAAATGTATGGTAAAATGTCTTATTTAAGCTATAACCCAATAATATTTATCGGTTCTGCTTTTTTTGCAGTAGCTACAGTGTTTATAAGCTGCTATAAACCTGCAAAATCTGCATCTAAAATAACACCGGTTGAAGCTGTAAAAATTACAGGATTAAGAAACAGCAGCCTAAAAAAATACAAACATTCCGCAAACGGTTCTAAGCTTCATAAAATGGCATTTTCAAATCTTGGAAGAAATAAAAAAAGCACTGTAACTGCTGTTCTTTCAATGTCACTTAGCTTTCTAATTATGAATACAGTTTTCTGCCTTTCAAACAGTCTTGATTTAGATAAATATGTATCACAGTTTATAGATTGTGACTTTCAGCTTGCTCATGCAAGTTACTTTAATGATGACTATATTAATGAGGAAACACCTGTAAGTGACAGCTTTGTAAATTCGTTAAAATCCAAACAAGGCTTTTTAGAGGGCGGCGGCATTTATACTGATTACTCAAAGCAAATTCAAACAAAATATAACGGTACACTTACAAATTCGTGGGGCAGTACTATTACATTTGATGAAAATAATGCAATAGGTACAGCAATCTATGCAATGGACGATTTTGCTCTTTATAATCTTAATATAGTAAGTGGTGAATATAATGGATCAGAATTTTTAACGGGAAATTATTTGCTATTAGGGTGTTTATCTGATGATTTTAACAATGTTAACCTTTCATCTTTGCCGTTTAAGGCTGGTGATAAAGTGACACTAACAGAGGTTACAAACGTTTATTCAAATGCCGATTCTGATAATTATAGCTTATCGTATAATTACGAATATAATGGTAAGGAAAAGGAATATACCATTATGGGGATTTATACTTTATGCTATACAAATACCGCCCGTGCTTATGGTGATATGGTTACTTTTGCAATGCCCATTAATGAATTCATAAATTGGGATACATCACCTAAAATGATGACATATCTTGCAAACGGTAAAAAAGGCTGTAATGAACAATTAGAGCTGTTTTTAAAGCAATATACAACCCAAACAGAACCAACTATGAATTACAATTCAAAAGAAACATATAAAGCAGAGTTTATCAGTATGAAAAATATGCTTATAACAATTGGCACAACGCTAAGTACTATTATCGGCTTAATTGGGCTATTGAATTTTATTAATTCTATCAGCACAAGCATTATTGCAAGACAGCAGGAATTTGCAATGATAAAAAGCATCGGCATGACAAAAAAGCAATTACAAAAAATGCTGATTTTCGAAGGTGTTTATTATGCATTGCTTACAAGTGGATTTTCGCTTTTTTTAGGTATAACAGTTTCGTTTACTATAGTGAAAGCTATCGTTAAAGGTATGTGGTTTTTAAGCCTTGATTTAACTCTTTTACCTATATTTTTATCTTGCTTTATCCTGATAATTTTTGCAGTTTTGATTCCAACAATAATTTATAATGCCAATTCAAATAAATCTATTGTTGAGCAATTAAGAATGGCAGAGTAATTTTTTAGCCGTGCATAACTTGAAGTTACGCACGGCTTGTGTTATAATTAGCAAATAAAGAACAATTGCTTTTTTTAGGTGGTGTAGTAATGAATACAATTCTTATTGTTGAGGATGACAAATCACTTGCACAGGGGCTTTCTTTGGCATTAAAGCAACCTGAATTTAATATAGTAACAGCTAACGATATAAAAACTGCGGTACAGATATTTTCAAATATTACCATATCATTAATTTTGCTTGATATAAATTTGCCTGATGGAAATGGTTTGGAATTCTGCAAAACAGTACGTATGAAATCTAGCATCCCAATAATAATACTCACTGCTAATGACATGGAAATAGATGAGGTTGCAGGACTTGAAGCTGGTGCTGATGACTATATAACAAAGCCTTTTAGTCTTGCAGTTCTTCGTGCCAGAGTTCAATCAGTAATCAGACGTTTAAATAATAATCATAACGAGTTTATAAATATCGACAGTTTTTCATTTGATTTTGACAACATGACATTTACAAAAGCAGGAGCAGAAATAATTTTAAGTAAAACAGAGCAAAAGCTGCTAAAAATCCTAGTTCTAAACAAAGGGAATGTTCTTAGTCGGGATATGCTAATTGAAAAGGTATGGGGAATAAATGAATTTGTTGATGAGAATGCACTCTCCGTAACCATAAAACGACTTCGTGAGAAATTGGAAGATGATAATACATACGTTAAAACTGTGTATGGTATTGGTTATACTTGGGCGGTGGTCTGATGTTTTATATAGGAATTCTTCTCGCAATAATTGGAATAATCGCCTTAATAATTTCAATAATACAATATAAAATCGCAGAAAAAACTCTTATAAATATAAATTTAATGCTTGATAAGGCTATTTCTGGTGACTTTAAAGTAAGCTTATATGATGAAAGTATGCTATCAAAAACCGAATCGAAAATGACTGACTTTTTATCTAAAAGCAGCTTATCAATGCAAAGTATAAAGGTTGAGCAAGAAAGAATAAATTCATTGATTTCAGATATTTCACATCAGACAAAAACACCAATAGCGAATATTTTGTTATACAGTGAGCTGTTAAACGAGCAAGCTTTAACCGTCGAAAATCAAAACCTTGTTAAAAGCATTACTACCCAAAGCGAAAAACTGGATTTTTTAATTAAGTCGCTGATAAAAACATCACGGCTGGAAAATGGTATAATAACTGTTAATCCTAAAACACAAAATATTATTGCTATGTTATCTGAAGCAATGGCGACAATTAATCTTAAAGCTAAAAATAAGAATATATCAATTGTATTTGATAATATTCATGATGAAATAACTGCTGATTTTGATTGGAAATGGACTGTTGAAGCTGTATATAATATTTTGGATAACGCAGTTAAATATACATATGCTGATGGTGAAATTTGTGTTAATGTTATTGAATATGAGATGTTTGTAAGAATTGATATAGCAGACAACGGAATAGGAATTTGTGAGGATGAACTGCATAAAATCTTTCTTAGATTTTATAGAAGTGCTGATTCGTCTGAACATTATGGTGTTGGGATAGGTCTTTATCTCAGTAGAAAAATTATAAATGCTGAGGGTGGGTATATTAAAGTTAAGTCTAACAAAGGGAGTGGTTCTGTT
>DATESJ010000272.1:0-30706 GCA_035270885.1 Sedimentibacter sp.
ATGTGCAAATGAATGTGATGAAGATATTGATTTGTTTATGTCACAGTGATTTCTTTAGAAAATGGGATTCCAGTGAAACATCATATTATGATAAAATATGATGTTTCGATGTTATTGGAGTTAAAAAAGATATATGAAGAATTTTTTATTTTGTTCGAGGATTATTAGAAAATTAAAATTAAGAATCAAAATTATAGAATCAACTGGATAAAATATATTAAAAATATGAAATTTGGGATGATAATAAAATACAGTCACTGTTGAGGAGAATCTAAAATGAAAAAGGTTATGATTATTTTTGGAACAAGGCCAGAAGCAATTAAAATGTGCCCATTAGTAAATGAATTAAAAAGTCGTAAAAATATTAATGTCATTTTGTGTGTTACAGGACAACATAGACAAATGCTTGATCAAGTATTGAAAACATTTAGCGTTGTTCCTGATTATGATTTATCAATTATGAAAGACAAACAAACATTATTTGATGTTACAACCAGTATTTTAGATTCTATTAGGGAAGTTTTCGAGAAAGAGAGACCTGATATAGTTTTGGTTCACGGTGATACTACAACAACCTTCACGACGGCGTTGGCAGCATTTTACATGCAAATACCAGTGGGTCATGTGGAGGCAGGTTTAAGAACGTATAATATTCATTCACCTTTTCCTGAGGAGTTTAACAGACAGGCAGTAGGAATTGTAGCTAAATACAATTTTGCACCAACAGAAAATGCTAAAAGTAATTTGATAAGGGAAGGGAAAAAAGAAGACAGTATATTTGTAACTGGCAATACGGCAATCGATGCTTTAAAGACAACAGTATATGAAAATTATACCAATGAACATTTAGATTGGGCGGCCGGTAGCAAACTTATTTTAATAACCGCTCATAGACGTGAAAATTTAGGGCAACCAATGAGGAATATGTTCAAAGCAATTAAAAGGATTATGGATGAAAATGATAATGTGAAGGCTATCTATCCAATTCATCTTAATCCAGCGGTTAGAAAAATTGCTAATGAAGTTTTCGGTACACTTGAAAACATACGAATTATTGAACCGCTAAGTGTATTGGACTTTCATAATTTTATGAAAAAGAGCTATTTGATTTTGACAGATAGTGGAGGGATCCAGGAAGAAGCTCCATCCTTAGGGAAACCAGTATTAGTTATGAGAGATACGACAGAAAGGCCAGAAGGAGTAGCTGCAGGTACTTTAATGCTAGTTGGTACAGAAGAAGATAAAATCTACGAATCGTTCAAACTATTATTAAAGGATCAAAATGAATATTCTAAAATGAGCCTTGCAGCAAATCCATATGGTGATGGACATGCATGTAAAAGAATAGCCGACATTCTATGTGATATAGAAAAATAGAACTTTGGAAGGGTTATGGAGATGGTTTTTAATTCAATTATTTTCGGAGTGTTTTTTTTGATTGTTTTTATTCTATACTGGGTAATGCCAGGAAAATATAGATGGTTTATTTTATTGGGGGCGAGTTACTATTACTATTTTTCATGGAATCCACGATATCTATTAACATTAATTATAATAACAATTAGTGCTTATCTATTTGCATTATTGATAGAAAAAAGGGATAATAAAAAAGTATATTTGATAGTTGGAGTAGGTCTTATTTTAAGTAGTTTATGTGCTGTAAAATATAGTGTTTTTGCATTAAATATTTTTAATGATGTGTTTAATGCATTTTCAATATATAAAATCAATAATTCAATAACTATGGAAATTATTGCCCCAATTGGAATTTCTTTTTATACATTTCAATCAATATCATATTTACTCGATGTATACAATGGTAAATTAATGACAGAAAAACATATTGGAAAGTTGGCAGTATTTATATCTTTCTTTCCTAAATTGCTTTCTGGCCCAATAGAAAAAGCAGATAAGTTTTTGCCACAGCTTAGTTGTGAGAGGCAGTTTAGTTACGATAATGCAGTATATGGGTTGAGATTAATATTAATTGGCCTGTTTAAAAAAATGGTAGTTGCAGGAATTCTAAGTGAATATGTGAATAAAGTGTTTGATAACGTATTTACATATTCAGGTGGAGTATTTATTATTATTATTTTTTTGTATTCAATACAAATTTATTGTGATTTTTCAGCATATTCTGATATTGCTATAGGATTATCTAAAATTTTAGGTATTGATTTGATGTATAATTTTAGAAGTCCCTATTTTTCCAAATCAGTTAAAAGTTTTTGGAGAAATTGGCATATTTCGTTATCCACTTTTTTTAAGGATTACGTATACATACCGCTAGGCGGAAGTCGAGTAAAAAAATGGAAATTATATAGAAATATATTAATAACATTTTTAATTAGTGGATTGTGGCATGGAGCAAACGTTACATACATCATTTGGGGAGGGCTTCATGGTCTTTTTCAGATAGTAGAATCTTTGATAAGTTCATTATTGAGAAGACTAAATATTAAGTTTATTAAATATCAGCACAATTATTTTAAGAATTCGATAAAAATAATTTTAACATTTTCATGTGTAAGTTTTGCTTGGATATTTTTTAGGGCAAAAAGTATTTCAGAAGCCACATATATCATTAGTCATATATTTAGCGGGATACTTAATCCAAAGAACTATCTTATAAATATACAATCAGGTATCGGAATAAAAAGTAATATATTGCGAATTTGTATTCCTGTAATACTTATTGGAGTATTTGATTTTTTTTCTTTAAAAAGAGATTTGCTTAAAGAAATTGAAAAGCTTAATTTATTACTCAGGTGGGGAATATATGTATGTGTAATAATTATGATTATTACATTAACTCCAGAAGTTGGAAATAAAGAATTTATTTATTTTAAATTTTAGTATTTATAAATTGTATAATAAAAGAGGGAGATAATAATATATTAAATATTATTAATAAAGATGAAAAAGTTTATACAAAAGTGCATTATATTTTTAATTATTATATTTTTTATTTATATTAGTATATTTTTATTTGGGCAGATGTTAGCACCACAATATGATGAAAGCTATAGCGCTGCATTACTGGATAAATATGAACGCTTGATGATTACGAAGTCTCCTAAGGTTATACTTATAGCAGGTTCAAATTATGCATTCGGTATTAATTCAGAAGAACTTGGAAACAAAATAGGAATGCCTGTAGTGAATTTAGGCTTATATGCTGGTTTAGGGATTGAATTTAATCTTAGATTGGCTGAGAATAACATTCAAAGTGGAGATATTATTGTATTCGGGTTTGAGTATCCACTATATGGAAGTTATGGCAAAGATAAATTATCAGCTGATACTGTATGGACGTCAATTGAAAATCACAAGTATTTATACTCATGTATACCTAGTAATCAATATTTTCATTTATTAATTTCATACCCGAAGTATTTTATGAACAAGATAGAACGTATTATTTTTCCTACTGTAGAGGTAGATAACGTTTATTTACGTAAATATGTTAATGAGTATGGAGATGTTTTCTATCCAAGAAATGAAAATGTATATGCAGATTCTTTTTCGGAAGTTATAATTGATGAGTCTTTAGTTAATGCAGGCTTGATTAAAAGATTTACTGAATTTAAAAAAATGGCCAATGATAAGGGGGCTAATGTTGTTATTTCGTTCCCTAGTTTAGACAAGACATATGTCCATTCGTCGACAGAAGAAAAAGCGGCTTTTGTACAAAAATTAGAAAAAGAAACAGATATAAAAATAATATCTGAAATTGATAATTATCTTTATCCTACAGAATACTTTTATAATTCAAATTATCATTTAAATGATTATGGGGTCAATATTCGAACTGAACAACTTTCGGAAGATATAAGTGAGTATATTAGAAAAAGCAGAAACTAGTTTGAATTAGGCAGATATGTAAAGGAGCCGTAAAATGAAAATAGCAGTTACATATGCAACTGATGGATATAAAAAGGCTCTTAGATACAATTTGAGTTCTACAAAAAAAGAATTTAAGACTATTTAAGCATTAAATAAAAATTAGTTGTGAACAAATATTAAAAATGTATAAGAATACTTTTAATATATTCTATGGAATATTTCGAATATGTATTCCATATGGCAGTATGGTATCAAATGTTAAATCATATGGAACATCAGAGTCTTTTTCTCTAAAGGAAAAACGGGACAAGAAATAACTATTTATGGAGATTGAAGTTAAAGAAGAACTCTTATGAGTGTCGTAAATTTATGCGAAGTATTGATATGCGCAGGAATGTCAGAAAAATGCATGAATGATATATATAATATTGGTGGTAATGATGAGCTTAGTATTCGCGAAATGGCAGAAGTAATAGCCAACATCTATAGTGTTAACGTAAAACCTATTGAGTGGCCAGAAATGGCATTCAAATTAGAATCGTGGGATACGGTGTTTGATAGCAAAAAATTAAATGGATTGATGGTGTATTCGTATCAATATAATTTTAAAGATTGGGCACAAGAGCAAAAAGTATTTAATTCACCCAAAATATCATTAAGGAGTTAACTATTGAAAAAAATAAAAGTTGCAATTATTATGAATATTCCTGCACCATATAGGGTGTCTTTTTTTGAATATTTACGTAAACAATATACGGATTATGATTTTTATAATATATACGCAAGCGAAACGGAAGATAACCGAAAATGGGAAGTTAAAGTAAATGATAATACTTTCTTTTTGAAATCCAAAACAATAAAATTTAGACAACGCGGTGATTACAAATACATTCATATTCCGATAAATATAATTTCAGTATTGAAAAAAATAAAGCCAGATGTAATTGTTGCTTCCGAATATTCACCAACTATATTGCAGGCTTATTTATTTGCTAAAATTCATAAGATAAAATTTGTGAGTTGGACAGATGGTACTTTATATTCTGAGCGGCATATAAATTTAGCTCAAAAAATAAGTCGAAAATTAATTATATCAGGTGCTAACAGTTATATTGCAAGTAGCACAAAATCTTTTGAAGCTCAACTAGCATATGGAGCAAAAAGAGACAAAATGCATAAATCATTATTGACCGTAGATATTAACAAGTATTTAGCAAAAAAAGATAATTATGGAACAGGAAATCTATTATTTGTGGGTCAATTAATTGAGAGAAAAGGATTAGATATTTTAATAAATTCGCTTACTAAAATAAAGAATGTCAACTATCACTTATATATTGTTGGAGCGGGTCCAGAAGAACATAAATTAAAAGAACAGGTTAGATTGGCTAACTTAGAAGAACATATATCTTTTGAGGGATTTAAAGAAAGCAATGAATTAAATTATTATTATAATATTTCTGATATATTTGTACTACCAACACGAGAAGACTGCTTTGGTTTAGTTATATTAGAGGCTATGTGTCATTCCCTTCCAGTTATATCATCGCAATATGCAGATGGAGCGTTTGATCTGATTGTGGATGGAGAAAGTGGATATATCTTCGATCTGAATAAGCAGGAAGATTTGGTGAACATTTTAGAAAAATTATTGATAAACAGTAATTTACTTAAAAACATGGGATGTTCGGCATATGAGAAAAGTTTAGAGTTTTCTTTTGAAAAAGTAGCAGTTGGTTATATTAATGCAATTGTAAATCTAACAATTTAGATGGATAAATAAATTGTTTTTGGGGGGCAGGTAATTCAAACCGTAGTTGTCTGTGGGTAATCCTATTTAATTGAATAGATAGCATATAGTTCTTTATAAATTTTATCAGTGGTGTAATTTGCCAAAAATGTGTTATATGCATTATTATTTAAGATAGAGGTATCTGTACAAGTTTTATACAATTTTATCTTAGCACATAAATCTTTAGATGAATTATGGATAAAAGTATATCCATTAAAACCGCCTCGGATAGCAGAACTAATGTTTGGAGTATCACTTCCAATAACAGGAGTTGATAATGCAAAACTTTCAACGATAGTCATAGGAAATCCCTCATACCACTGAGACGCAAATATCATGGCGCTTGCATATTTAATGTATGCAAGCGTTTCTTCATGGGTTTTTTGACCCAGAATTATCACATTTACCAGATGATGTTCTCGTACATATTCTTTGGCTTCTTTTATATCAGGACCATCTCCAATAATAATTATTATTTCCTCTTTTAACTTTCTAAATGCTTCGAGAACAACAAAAACACCTTTTGTTTTTTCTACCCTTGAAGCATAGATAAAGTAAGGTGAATTTGCAAATGTATCGGATGGTCTAACTATTGTATAGGGTTGTATATCAATGAAATTTGGTTTGACAAATATTTTTTCTGCGGGAATAATTTTCAGCAGCTTATTTTTATTGAATTCAGTTAATGGAAGATATTTATCAACTTTATCGAAAGTGCCAATTTTACGATGGATAAATAGACTGGTCGCAATAACTAGACTTTGCACTTTTGAATTGCGATAGCAAGAATGCTTTATAGAACATGTTAATCCTTTGGAAACGCAATCTTCACAAATATGTCCATCACGAAACATAATTCCATTTGGACATACCAGACGAAAGTTATGAATAGTTTGGAATAATTTACAGTTATTTCTTTTAGCAGCGTAATAAACAGAATAGCTGATTAATGGTAACGTATTATGAACATGTACAATATCAATATGGTAGTTTTTAATCAAGCGAGATACTTCTCTATATGATTTGAAAGAGAAAAAGGTTGTAAATGGAAGACATATCTTTTGTAATATATTCATTTGTCCAATTTCTTGATTGTTTCGTTTGTATAGGGTAACGGTGTGACCATGATCCCCGAGGAGTTGAAATTCATTTTTTACAACAGTATCTTCACCACCAGCATATTGATATTCATTATGAATGATTAATATATTATATTTTTGTTCCATGGAATGTCTCCTGTATTTTCTCCTAGATGATGTCATAAACCGATTTTTATATAGCAATTTTATCAAGATTGCATTAGTATAGCAAATAAATTATAATGATACAAGATAACCACTACATCATAATAGTAAATAATACATGTATTAAGGAAGTTATAGAATAGGATTGAGGGAAAGTACTCAATATAGAGGATTTTATATGGATGAAAAATTAACATATTGTAAAATATTAGGAGTAAATGTTAATGTTACTAATATGGAAAAAACAACAAATTATATTTTCGAGAATTTAGAAAAGTTAAGAGGTAAATATATATGTGTTTCCAATGTTCATACAACAGTGATGGCATATGAAGATGAGAGATATAGAAACATACAGAATGACTCTGCAATGACATTGCCCGATGGGAAACCACTTTCTCTAGTGAGTAAAATGCGTGGATATAAGAATGCAGAGCGAGTTGCAGGACCTAACTTAATGCCAGAAATATTTAAATTAACACAAGGCACAGATTGTTCTCATTATTTTTATGGAAGTACCCAAGAGACCATAAGTAAATTGGAAAAATCTCTTAAGGATACATATCCGAATCTCAAAATAGCCGGAATGTATTCACCACCCTTTCGTGAATTAACAGAAGCGGAGGACCAGGAGATTGTGAGAACAATAAATAAGAGTAAGCCTGCTTTTATATGGGTAGGTCTGGGAGCACCAAAACAAGAAAAATGGATGTATGAGCACGGTGATAAAGTAAATGGGGTCATGATAGGTGTCGGAGCGGGATTTGATTTTCTAGCAGGAACAGTAAAAAGGGCTCCCAGATGGATTCAAAAAGCGTGCTTAGAGTGGTTCTATCGATTGTTACAAGATCCAAAAAGATTATGGAAAAGATATGTAAAGACAAATTTCAAATTCATAATATTAATAACAAAGGAAAATAAAGAATTTAAGAAGAGGAAAAAATGAATAATTTACTTAGTAATTTTAAGATTAAAGCTATGCTAATGTTAGGTATTATTCTAATTTTTGTGATCAGTCTAACGATAGTTGCATGTATTCCGAAATCACTAGTGGAGAATAATGTTATAAGTAGCTTAAAATTTTTAGATGATAACGAATCTAGAGAGTGGCATAATTCCTTTACTTATGAGACCGGTAGTATTCTAGATGATTATACGGATTCTATTATGATTTCATATGTCAATACACAGGATAAGGCTACAAACAATCCATTAGAAGATGCGTTGGATGCTTGTGGATACACAAGATATTGGCATGGGTATATGATGTTCTTAAAACCATTACTTGTCTTTTTTACCTATGCGCAGATTCGATATATATTTATGTATTTGTATCTGGTACTCATGGCATGGGCTTGCGTAGAGATTTATAAAAGAATTGGGATAAAAGGAACGATGGCATACGCAATATCCTTTGCGGCTATTTACTTTCCAGTATTAAGTTTTAGTCTTCAATTTAGTTATATTTTCTTTATTGCTTTAGTAGCTACAATTTTTATTTGTAAAAAATATAATAGTGAAATGTCTACATCAAAAATTGCTACTTGGTTTCTTGTCATTGGAATGATAACTAATTTTCTTGATCTACTAACAGCGCCACTAATTACCCTTGGGATTCCTCTAGCTCTTATTATTTTAATAAATATTGTGGAAGCGAAAGAAGCACAAGCAATAACTAATTATAAGATACTAGTAAAAACTTCTTTTGCATGGGGAATGGGATATGGAATTTGTTGGATTTCAAAGTGGATCATTGCTTCAATAGTTTTAAAAAGAAATATTATGGAAGATGCATTAGCACAGGCATTTTTTAGAATTAATGGAGATAATGAGATTCCCTTAGATAGACTTCAGATGTATAGGGACAATTTCAATGCTATTTTTCCAACATGGTTTTGGTCTTCCAACAGAAGAATATTATTAGTGATAATTGCATTAATTGCTATGACTGTTATGTATCTAATAAAAAAGAAACCATTAAGTGAAATAAAGAGATTGAGTCCATTAATTATTCTTTCGATTTATCCATATATCTGGTATTTTGTTATGGCTAATCATTCCCAGATTCATTTCTTTTTTACATATCGTATTCAAATGATAACAGTATTTTCATTGCTATCTGTATTTTTATTTTCCTTAAAAGATAAAAAGGTATTTCTATGAATGATTAATATATTTATTAGTTTATAAAGAAAACAGAAAGTAAACGACCCAAAACAAGGAAGGGAATACAATCATTTTGAAGACAAGATTCTATACAGTGATACCAGATTTTGAAGAAGTGTTCTTGTACAAAGATATGGGAATGATACCATATACATTGCAAGAGTATTATGAATATGAATGTACAATTGTATGTTATAAAAAAATAAAGGTTTCTGAGAATGTACTGAAAAGTGGTGTAAATTTACATTTCAGTCAAATGAAGTCGAGATATAACAATAAAATATTAGATACGTTATATTACATTAGAAAGAATGCAAAAACCATAGACATATTAAATGTATATGGTTTAAAAATTGCAGAGGCCTTATTGTGGAGCAAGTATTATAAAATATGGAACAGACAAGGAAAAGTTTATTTAAAATTAGATATAGGATATTATAATTATCAAATCTGTGAAAATGATAAATTTTTTAAAAAAGGTATCAAGAAGTATATGCTGCGGCCCATTGAGGTAGTATCGGCTGAAACACAGGAACTAGCAAATAAGGTTGCAAAGTTGTATAAGAAGGATATTGTGTATATACCCAATGGATTTTCCAATCTTGGAATTGTAAGAAATCCAAGGTTTATTGAAAAAGAAGATACTATTTTAACGGTTGCGAATTTGGGAACGTGGCCAAAGGCAACAGAAGTTTTGCTAGAAGCATTTGCAAGATCGGTAGCGAGTCATCATTGGACATTAAAACTTATTGGCTCTATAGAATCGGGATTTCAGGATAAGATTGATGAAATTATGAAATCTTATCCAAAAGTAATAGAACAAGTCATCTTTGCAGGGGAAGTCAAAGATCGAACCCAATTAGCAATGGAGTACAAAAAAGCGAAAGTATTTATTTTACCATCAAGGAAAGAAGGATCACCACTTGTTTTAGCAGAAGCGATTAGCAATGGTTGCTACATAATTACATCAGATCAGGTTTCTTCAGCAATGGATATTACAAATGACGAGAAGTATGGGAAAGTGGTTAAATCTGATAATATAGATCAATTAGTTGAGTGTATTTGTGAAGTCTGTGATGATAAAAGAAATTGGGGTAAATTGGCTTTAGAAATAGAACAATATGCCAACGATAAGTTTTTGTGGAAAGATATTTGTCAAAGGTTAAATGTGTTACAAAGGGCGGAATATGAGAATAGGAATTGATTGCTTCAAACTGATCAAAGGGCAAGGAAAAAGTATAGGAATATATAATGTTGCAAAGATTATTGTACAAGAGATGGCAAAGAATACCAAAGATCATGAAATAATTATTTTTGGTAACCATTGGAATCGTAAAGATTTTGATATGCCAACGATACAATTTATTACGGTATCCATTAATGCGAAAGATAAAAAAAAGTGTATTTATTGGGAGTTAATAGGGGTTAATAAATATAGTAATAGTTATCATTTAGATACAATATTGTTTCCTCGTGGTTATATGCCACTTTTTAAGCCAGTTCGATCAGTTATTGTAGTGCATGATTTAATACCATTCTATTACCACAGATATTATGCAAAGACATTTAATAAGTTAGAGAACTTTTATATCATGATAAGGTTAAAAGGTTCTATTAAAAGGGCAGATGAAATCATAACAATTTCAGACTATTCAAGAATGGAAATTTATAAACTGATGCCTGAATTAAAGACGAATGTGCATATGATTTGGAATGGAGTACAGACATTTCAAGAATTGGATAAAATTAATGTTACCAGAAAGTATATTTTAGGTATTACATCAGAATTACCACATAAAAATGCAATTGGTATGATAAAGAGTTATCTGATATTTTGTAAAAAATATGGACCAATATTGGATTTGGTATTAGTAGGGGTGGAGTCAATAGAGGAGTTTGCTGTAATTGTTCCACTGGACATAAGGCAATATATTAGGTGTGAAAAGTTTTTAAAGGATGAGGAATATATGACATTATTTAAAAACGCACATATGCTTTTGTTTTTATCTATAATTGAAGGGTTTGGTTTGCCCTTGATAGAAGCCATGCAGTTAGAGGTACCCGTAATTGTATCTAATTGTGCTTGTCTTCCTGAAATTATGGGAGATGCAGGAATATTAGTAGATGTGGATGATTATGAGAATATTGCCAATCAAATGTACATACTTAGTACTGATAATAAAAGGCGAGAATACCTAATAAAAAAAGGGATTGAACGAGTGAAATTATTTAAAGGGAATAAGCAGGTGGAAGAATATTATAACATTATTGAGGGATAAGAATTCAAGGAGATGATATGTCAACAGTGAGTGTGATCATGTCTGTATATAACGAAGAAAGATTTATCTTTGATGCAATAAACAGTATCTTAACACAGACATTTCATGATTGGGAAATGGTGATTATTGATGATGGATCAAAAGATAAAACCGTAGATATTATCAAGACATTTAATGATGGTAGGATAAGACTAATTCAAAATGAAAAAAACCAAGGTTTGGTTCATAACCTTAATATGGGATTATCTCTTGTGAACAGTAAATATATTGCTCGGATGGATGGGGATGATATTTGTGTTCCTACCAGATTTAGTAAGCAAGTTGAATATTTGGACAAGCATCAAGATGTTTGCTTGGTGGGAAGTCAAGTAAAGACATTTGGAGACCGAAAAAATGTCTGGCGACCAAATGATAATAGCGAACTTTTGCGTACAGGTATGTTATTACGACCGGTTTTGGCTCATCCTAGCATCATGATTAGAAATGATGTATTGAAAGAAAATAATTTGTGTTATAGCAATGAATATAAATCGGCACAAGATTATGACTTTATTAATAGGGTTGCAGAGTGTGGTAAAATTGGTGTAGTAGAAGAAGTTTTATTGAATTATAGAATTCATAAAACACAAGTAACTTCAAAAGGAAACGCGGAACAAAGTAATCATGCAGATAAAATTCGTGATGAAATCATGAAGAAGTTGTCGGTGTCTTTAATGGAGACGGAGTTTATCATATACAAGAAATGGGCTATGGAACATAATAGGACAACGGTGAATGAATATTTAGAAGCAAGAAACTTAATTCATAAGTTTTTAATAGCAAATGAAAAAACGAAATATTACGACGAATATGTGTTTCAGGAAAATTTAGAACGTTTATATATTCAATGGATTATTTCAAGCAAAACCCCATCTATTTATATTCGAATCCCCAAACTTTGTAAAAGTATTAAAAAAAATAGAGTGCTCTTACTAAATGAAATTATTAGAAGATTAAAAAGGTGATAAGATGATCATTGTAAAGATCTGGGGTGGAGTTGGAAATCAATTATTTCAATACGCTCTCTATAGAAAGTTATTACACCAAGGGAAGGACGCAAAAGTGGATTTATCTTGGTTTAATATTAAAAAGCGTAACCAGCAGCGAACTTACAAATTAGACTTATTTCAAACTGATATTAGAGAATGTACAAGGCGAGAAAAAAAGAAATTAGCCAATGGAACAGACAATCGAAGACAAAGAATCATTCAAAAAGTTATTGGAAAAAGAAAATCACATGTATACGAAAAAAAAGCATATACCTTTGACGCTTCTATATTAGAAAGGGATAATGTTTATTTAGAGGGATATTGGCAAACCCAACTATATTTTGCAGATATTAAAGAGATATTACAAAAAGAGATCATAATGGAACATAATAAGTCCATCTATTTTAATGAAACATTAAAGAGAATTATGGTTACCAATTCCATCAGCGTACATATAAGAAGAAGTGATTACCTTTTAAAAGCTGAAAAATATGGAAACATATGTACCAAAGAATATTACAACAATGCTTTGAATTATATGGAGAGAAAAATACAAAATCCTGTATTTTATATTTTCACCGATGATATGGTTTGGGCGAAAGATACCTATAAGGATAGAAAAGACATTGTTTTTATTGATGGAAATGGGAAAGCAGAAGAAAATGATTTCATTCTCATGTCAAAATGCAAACATAACATTATTGCTAATAGTAGCTTTTCATGGTGGGCTGCATGGCTAAATGGTAATGCTGATAAAATAGTCATTGCACCAGATAAATGGATTAATGAGGTGGATACCCCGGATATATGGTGTGAAAATTGGGTTCATATATAGGAGAAAATATAGATGAAGATTTTAATTGCTGTGCATACATACTATCCAGACAAAAATGGTGTTCAAGGAGTGACACAATATATTGCAGAGGGTTTAGCAAAGAATCATGAAGTGAAAGTTGTAACACAACTGCGTAATGGATATTTAAAAGATCAAGTTCATTCCGGCGTAAGTATAAAACGAATCAAAGTAAAAAAAATAAGGTTTTGGTTTTTTGGTGAAAAACATAAATATACAAAATTAATTACAGATTATGATGCGGATGTTTTTATTTGTGTATGCATTCAATCATGGACATCTGATTGGACAATTCACAAGGTAAAAAAGATAAAAGGCATGAAAATATTGTATACCCATGGCTATTCTGCATTGAAAAAAGAATATTCTATAAAAACAGCAATAAGAAACTTGTCAATAGGAAAAATAGTATCAGAGATATATTGGAGTTTTTATTATTCAAACATTTATAAATATATAAATAAATACGATCTTGTAACATATTTATCAGAGCACGACCAATCAGTATGGTATGCAAAGGAACATAAATTATCAAATGGTATCATTTTAGGAAATGCGGTAGAAGATGAATTTTTTGCTTATAGTATTTTAGATGAAAAAAGTCGATTTACCTCACATAAAGAGCTTGTATATTTAAATGTAGCCAATTATTTTGAATATAAAAACCAGGAATTAGCCATGGAAGCTTTTTATAAAGCAAAACTCAGGAATTGCAAAATGATTTTTCTAGGAAATGAAAAAACAAAATACTATGATAGGCTAATAAAAACAAAAGCGAAATGTGAAAAAAAATATGGTATTCGAAACGTAGAATTGCTTTATGGGAAATCACGTGATGAAGTATTTGAAATTTATAAAAATGCAGATGTGTGTATTGTATCAAGTAAAATTGAAGCCTTTCCAATTTCCATTTGTGAAGCCATGACCTTAGGAATGAGTCTGATTTCTACGGATGTGGGAAGTGTAGCAACCCTACCTGGAATAACAATTGTAAATAATCAAGAAGAAATGATAGAAGCAATGTTAGATTTATATCATGATCCTGATAAACGAATTGAAAATGGAATAAAAAGCAGAGAGTATGCAATTGAGAATTTTGCTAGCCAAACAAAAATTGAAGCTCTAGAGCACGAAATTAAGAGTTATATGACTGATTTAGAAAACAGATAAAATTATATTTTTGGAGAAAACATGGAAACAATTAAAAAAATAAGTTATATTTTCACAAGAGAACAAAAGTTTAAATTGCTAGGACTATTACTACTTATTGTTGTGGGAGCTTTTTTAGAACTTTTAGGAGTTACAGCAATATTGCCTTTTGTTAACGTTATGGTATCACCTGATTTAATAGAGACAAACAACTTCTTAAATAGGATATATAACTTCTTTGCATTTCAAAACTCTAGACAATTATTAATTTTTTTGGCAGTCATGCTGATTGTAATATATATCTTTAAAAATATATTTTTAGCAATGATGTATCATTTTCAATATAAGTTTTCATTTAACAATGAACAAAAATTAGCCTATAAACTGATGAAATGTTATATGTATCAACCATACAGTTTTCATTTGTCTAAAAATTCAGCTGAATTGCAACGAAATATTAATACAGATGTACATGATTTTTTTCTAACGGTCCTTGACTTAATTCAACTAGTAACAGAGGGCATTGTGTGTATTGTGCTATTTTCTTTTTTGTTAATTAAGGATAAAACGATTACCATTAGTGTAACCTTATTAATGCTATTGTTTGTTTTAATCTTTTATAAGGGTTTTCAAAAATATATCAATAAAATAGGTTCAAGATGCAGGGAAGTACATAGCCAAATGATTAAAGGGATCCAACAATCCTTTGATGGAATCAAAGATATTAAAGTGTTTGGACAAGAAGATTATTTCTTGAATCATTATAATTATTATTATAAGGAACATGCAACAGCATTAAGAAAACAACAATTATTAAGAATCTTACCAAGACCTGTTTTAGAAACAATGTGTGTGGGAAGTTTACTTTTAATTATTATTTATAAAATATGGAGTGGAATAAATTTAGAATATTTCGTTCCAACTCTATCTGTATTTGCAATTGCAGCTTTTCGCCTATTGCCATCCATTAATCGCATTGTAAGCTATTTGAGCGGTATTTTATTTAGAAAAGCAGTTGTGGATGCTCTATATCATGACTTAAAAGAAGCAGAAGTATTAACGAGGAATAGTTCGCAAACAAAGAATTCTAAAAGTAATGTGAATTACTTTTTTGAAAATGAAATTTGTTTAAAGGGAGTTTCCTTTAAGTATCCAAACAGCCAACAATATATCTTGAAAAAGGTTGACTTAGTGATTAAAAAATATAGTTCCATCGCTTTTATAGGTCCATCAGGTGCAGGAAAATCAACGTTGGCAGATTTAATACTAGGGGTGCTGGAACCAGAAGAAGGTTCCATTAAAGTGGATGGAAAGAATATTCATGATAATTTTAATGCATGGAATCGGATCATTGGATATATTCCACAGGTCATCTATTTAATGGATGATACCATACGTAATAATATTGCTTTTGGTATTCCAACGAATGAGATTAATAATGCTAGAGTTCTGGAAGTAATAAAAGAGGCGCAATTGGATGAATTCATTCTTAGTTTAGAAGAAGGTATGGAAACTATCGTGGGGGAACGAGGAGTGAGATTATCAGGTGGACAACGACAAAGAATAGGCATAGCTAGAGCGTTATACCATAAACCGGAAATATTATTATTGGATGAAGCTACTTCATCTTTAGACAATGATACAGAGACAGCTGTAATGGAAGCGATTAATAACTTTCAAGGTGAAAAAACGTTGATCATTATAGCACATAGATTATCTACAATTGCAAAATGTGACTATATATATGAAGTTTCCGATGCTGGTCTTGAACTAAAGATAAATGATATCATCTAGAAAAGGACGTTTTCTACGACCCTATTTTATATTTTACTTTTAGAAGAAAGCATTTTACCAATACTTAGAGCACATGCAAATAGAAAAAGAGGAACGACTTGTAATATTATTCTATTAAAGGAATCATCCCAATTAATCCAGGAGTTTTTAGCCATATTATAAGAAGAAAAATTTAGTAAAAAATAACCAATCCATACAAAATGATAATACGTTGTAATCTCAGATTTTTCTAATAATATAAAACAAAGTAGAATTAAAAAGCAAAAGCCGCTAATGCCCCAAGAGGAAGGATATTGAAATACATTAGAGATAAGTACATCTAGATTATCAATGATTGCTTTTGGCTTTAGTATTCCTACCAATATAGTTAAGAATATAAGTCCTAATAACAAAAAGGAATATTCTTTTATACGTAGTCTTTTAATAATAAGGTTTTCAATTATATATTTTTTAATAAAAAGTATATAGCATAGAGCTGCTGTTATAATCATTAAAATCATAATCACATTGGATTTATTAGCTACTGAGTTAAGCACAGCACCCATACTAGATTTGGCATCTAACACAAGGCGTACATAACCTAACCACCATAGTTCCATAATAATACTTGGAAGTAACATAAAAATGAGGTTTTTTATTTTATACGTATTTTGTCCAGCGATGCAGATTAGCATAAAACAAGCAAAGATAATTCCGTCTTTGCGAAGCAGGGTTAGTGCAACTAAATAGATGCTAATTAAAAATTGGGTATCAAACTCATTTTTATCATTTTTCCAGTATCCTAAGAACATAACAAAAAATAGGAAGACCATACAATACATATTTGCTAGTATCCAGCCGCTTACAATAAGATAGGAAGCAGAGGTAAGCAGTATTCCAGTAAAGGTGAGACTATAAAGTACGGCACTTTTTTTCGAAGTTTTCGGTTCTAGTATCTCATAGATTGCCCAAGCAAAACAAATAGTAAGGTTGAGCCCTAAAAAGGCCTGAATCTGATAGATCTGGTCAATGCCCCAAAAGGAAGTATAGGAGCATAAAAGAGGAAGGAATTGTCCAATACTATTTAAGTTATAACTGTTTTCCCCAGCAAAACCAGCATAATTACCAATTAAAGTGAGGCTGTATCCATAGTTAGTAAAGTAGTAGAAAGAGTCAGCAGCTAGGAAGACGTAGGTGAATCCAGTAGATACCAAAAGGCTAAGTCCAATAAAGATAAATGAGGCGGACAGGTGAAACTCAGAACAAATAGCAGCACGTTTCAATCTTTTTTGTATGAGATAGAATAACAACAAAATGGATGCCATAAATAATAAGGTATAAGGTAGTTTGTACGGGATGCCTAGCAATAAAATAACGAAGCTACAAAAAACCCAAAGACAGGCACCAACGGGAAAAGAAAATAAGTATAACCACATTTCCGGTATTTTCTTTTGAATACAACGGAGTAATAAATAGCCTGTAGCCGAAAGCAAGAGAATACTAAGAGCCTGTCGTAATTGAAACCATAAGATGCTACCATCCATAAGATAATGAAAAAATGCTTTGTTATATAAGCAACTAAGCGCAAAAATAACGCAACTTAAAATTAGAAATAATAAAGAAAAAAGTTTTATTTTTTTGATTAAAATTATGTGCTCCATTATTGGATACCTCCAGTCAATTCTTCAAAATAAGCAGTCGTCATAAGATAGACATTAAAATCATTATCCGTGATTGCAATAAGATCTTTTGCATTGGCTAAGTCAGACGTGTGAATATAGACGGTGGGATATTCCTGATAAGCAAAGACGTCTTTAAGGTTACCAGAATGAATAGTGACGTAATCCATATCCATAACTAAAATAAAATCTGCTGCAATGTTAAAGTCATTAATACGGGCAATAACAACGTCTCGTTCTTCTTCTGTAACTGTAACTTCTTCTACTGAATCACTATAGAGATTGAAAAAGAATTTGTAGGTGTCCGTTTGGGAATCTAATTTTACATTTCGATTCTTTAAGATTGGAAATAATAGTTGATCTTGGAACATAAAGTCTTTTCGATAGGTAAAAAGATTATCAATGCTGCTACCATACTGAAAGGTTCCACTCACAGTTTTAAAATAAGTAGTGGGAAAAATATGGATGAGATTATAGACGCCACCAGCAATGATTATAAGGAATAGGATACTAAATATAAGTTGTTTAAAATATTTAAACTGAGATTGATACAGCTTTTTTAATGCCATTACAATTAAGAAAAATATGATAATCCCTACAAATAATTCTTTATACATGTTTTACCTCTTTTATTTTATGATAGTGCTAATTTTAGTATAGTTTGGGCAATAAGTAAAGGTGGGGTGATAAAATACAACAAAAGTATTTGATTACAACTTCTAAAAATGGTATTATTTGAGAGGACATAAAATACAAAATGATGGGAAATGTGTATATGCTTAAAACAATCTTCTTTTTTATAGGAACGGATGCAGAATTTATTAAACTCTTTCCAATAATTGATGAATGTAAACAAAATAAGGTATCTATTAAAATAATTGCGTCAGGTCAAAACGATATAACAAAAAGTCGTATTTTATCAGCGATTCATTATGGACCTTTAGATTTAGAACTTAGCCAGGAAGATTCTATTAAGAAGAATGCCATTGGACTTTTCAATTGGTTTGCAAAGACCAAAAGAAATGCAGTAAAAAAGATTAAGAATGCTTTTCCAGAAACGGATTTTTCAAATTCCATTATGGTAGTTCATGGAGATACAGTATCTACATTGATGGGAGCAAGTGTTGGACAGAAATTAGGGATGACGGTTTGTCATGTGGAAGCAGGACTACGTTCACATAATTTATTAAATCCATTTCCTGAAGAAATAGACCGTATGTTAACAAGTAGGAAGTGCAGACTCCATTTTGCGCCAGGGTCACAACCATGCGAGAATCTTAGTAAAGCAAAAGGAAAAGTGATTAATACCAAATTCAATACGATATTGGATAGTCTTCACTTTTCTATGAAAATACAAGAACAAAATCCAATTATTAAAGAATTAAAGCAACAAGAATATTTTGTTTTTGTCATTCATAGACAAGAAAATCTTATGAATAAAAAGTTTGTTATAGAATCAGTGGAAGAAATTTTGAAAGTTGCTTGCAATATGAAGTGCGTCATAATTCTTCACATACCAACCAAAGTTACCTTTGAAAACTTAGGAATACTATCAAAATTAGAAAAAGATAAAAATATAGTCTTAGTTCCGCGAATGGATTATTTTGATTTCATGAAATTATTAGATTATTCACAGTTTGTTATTACAGATGGAGGCAGCAATCAAGAGGAACTTCATTACATGGGAAAACCTTGCTTAATTATGCGTAAGACTACAGAGAGAAACCAGGGAATTGGTCAAAATGCAGTGATGTATGAGGGTGATGTTAAGAATATTAGTAGATTTTATGAAAATTATAAAGATAAAAAATTAGCTAAAACATTTGCAGAAAATTCACCAAGCCATATCATATATCAAGAGCTTGTTAGAGAAATTAATAAACATAGAGAGAAGTGAAAAATGAAAATAAAAGATATAATAACGATAGTAATAATTGCTTTTATGATAATAGCAATGTTGTTAGTTTTTCCATTTGGGAAGTTATATATTACGCCTTTTACAAGTGACATTGGAAAAAGCGAATTGTTTGGAACAGGAAATATAAATGATGAAACCTTTGTAATGCAAGAATTTTATCCTCGAATGGAATTTCTTAATAGCATCAGTATTGTTATTCAAAATTTGGAACAGGTAAAGAATGGCAGTTTAAAAGTATCATTTTATGATGAATGGATGACAGAGTTATCAAGCACGAATATTCCATTGGATCAATTAGAAAATTATGAATATCAAAAGATAGAAGTAAATCAGGTATTTATACCTGGGGAACGATATTTTTTCACAATTAAGGCATTTAAAAGTGGAAATGAATTATTGCAATTATGTGCAATAAATACAACAAGTGGTGCAGTTGAAAGTGGTCAGTATTGGTATAATGGATCAGTTGGCAATATGCAATTAGCGGTTCAGTATGAATATGCTAATAGCGCACGTTCTATTGGTGAATCAATTCCATTTTGGGGCTTTATTCTAGTGATAGCAACAACACTTATTCTAGTTATTCAATATAAAAAGAAAAGGGAGAACGTTGAATGCGAACAATAATTAGAAAAGTTAATGATTATAAGGAAATAATATATTTGATCAATATCTTATTTGTATTTGCTTTAGTTATGTCAATAATAACGGGGTTGTCGGTAGGTGATGGAATGCTATTTTTCTTCTTTCAAGTTGGGGCGATGCTATTACCTGGTATGGCATTAATTCTATTGCTGAACCTAAAGAATATATCTAAGTTAGAATATATAACGTTGGCATATGCATCAGGATATTCAATTGATATTGTAATGTATTATTTATTTGTGCCATTTGGGTTAAAGAACTTTCTTTGGATAGGATTTTTATTGCTTATGATTGTAAGCATTATTGTAATAATGAAAAAAGCATCAAGAATTCACTCTTATCAGAAAGACGATATGGGAATTATGATATGTGGAATCATAATATTAGGACTAACAATAATAGAGACGTTTTCCTTTTGTTACGCTAATATTTTACCCATTCATGCAGGGCAAACAATAATTTTTAATGATTTATTATATTGGACAGGCAATACCATAGAGCTTACGAAAGAATATCCAATAATTGATTTCAGAGATTACCCACAGCCTTATACATATCATTTCTTTTCAAGTATGCAAGTTGCAACGATTGTATTATCAACAAAATTGCAGGCCATTGTAATAAGCTTATGTTTTTCTTATATACAACCCATTATTTTAATGGTATTCTCTAGCTATTGTCTATTTAAAAAGTGTAGTAAAAAAACGTGGTTAATAATATTAGGTATGTTTCTTGTTTTTTTTGTAACCGGAAAAGAATCGGTGACAAAGCTTCAATATGTGTTGCATATGTATGAGTCACCTTTTGGATTTGATTTAGCGATAGCATTTTTGATGCTATTTTTAGTTATAGTTATTTCGCAACTTAATGAAGGAAAGTTCAATCCGAAATTATGTTTTTTGGAAATCCTATTTTTTACGATTTTGGTAGGGCTTAAAGCTTCAAATGGAGCGATAGCATTAGGGATTATGGGATTAGTATGTATCAGTTGGTTATTTAAGAAGCAATATAGAAAGGCTTTCGCATATGGAATGCCGACATTGTTTATGTTTATCATATTATATATTTTCGTTGTAAATATGAAAGGATCTGCATTAAATGACACTACCCTTGAGGAGACGTTGAAAAACTCAGGAGCATATATTTATCAAATTGCTCCATCTTTAAAGTATTATCATGAACATTTTCTATCTTTTTTGGGTGGCGGTATATTTAAACCATTGGCAGAAATTTTATTTATGATATTTGTAATGATACTTGGAAACTTTGCGGTATATACAATTTTTTGGGTTATGGTACCTGTTCGCGCTCTATATTTAAAAAAATGGAGTATTTTAGATACGATTTGTATAGTTGTTGCATTTGTTGGTACAACAATCACACTTAATTGGAGTTTTCAAGATGGGGCAGTACAATATTTCATCATGATAACATATCCTACGACGATAGTTTTTATAGTAAGAGCATTAAATGATTTTTTAGATAATAAAAAGGCGAATAGCAAATGGATTATCTATTTGGGTAGTGGAATCATGGTTGTATTTCTGCTATTTGGGTTTAAAGAATTGTGGTCGTCTCAAACTGGAATTAGGACATCTGTAATAAAGGGATTAAATAATTATAAAAATGGAACAAATATACAAGCAAATATTGATGATAGAGCTTATGTATCCCATGAAGATTATGAGGCGTATGAGTGGATTTTAAAAAACACAGATGAGAATACGTTGATAACTGCTAATAAAGGTTTACAGATGGGGGAAAATGAAAGTTCAAGACATAGTCGAGCGGTAGGAGTATTTACAGAACGTTATTGTGTTACCAATGATGATTCCGATGCTTTGTTTTATAACCTTGATTATAGTAAAATAGAGTTGTTAAAAGTAATAGGAATAGGATATATTTTATACAATAAGGATTCAACAGAGGAATTTAAATTAAGCGAAGGGTTGGGCAAGATTGTTTTTGAAAATGATTCAACGGTTATTTATCAAATAAAGCAAGAATTTCGGGAGGAATGAGCATGTCACTTATTTCATATATTGATGATATATTTAGATTGGGCTATTGTCATGTGAAAAGAGATTACTCAAGCATTAAGGACATAGTGATCCAATCAAAGGGAGATTTGAATTATGCATATGAAGAAAATGGAGATGTTTGGGGGTATAAAATAGCCCCCAACAAACCTTTAAGAAAGTTATATGGCTTTGATGTCTGGGTAGTACGTTTTTATTTTAGTAATGTGGATACCCTTCATAATGAAACACAAGAGAGTATTATGAATACCCTATTTTCGAATTTGCAGCAAGAGATGGAAAAGATACCGGGATATTATAACGTAAGGTTACCATCTCATATAGTAGATGCTTTAAAAGGATTTAATAAAAATACAAAAAATGCTATGTTCTGTGGGGGAACAGTGGAGCAGATTATTTATGGAAAGAGCATTTCAGAGAATTTTCATGAAGAAATTAAGATTGTTTGGCCGACGGAAGAATATATAGAAAAGAATAAAAAGATATTATCAAATTTGACATACACTTCCTTTGAAAGTTATCAAGGACAATATCATATTTCACAGTCGACGGATTCAAAAGCTGGTTTGATATATGAAAATTGGATTGGTGGTTGTTTTGATAATTTCAAGGAAAATACTGTAATAATTGTGGAGTACAAGGAAAGACCAATCGGATTTTGTATTTATGAAGAAGGGGAATTCTCTGTAGAAGGACAATTATCAGCAGTGGATTGTAGTTATAGGAATTACGGGGGGTATAAAGCAATGATTACAACCCTAATTAATTATGCACAGGCAAAGGGGAAAAGCTTTATAGCAAGTACCCAATTTGATAATTATATTTCACATGGAACTTGGAATAAACTTGGTATGAAACCATTCTTTTCTTTTTATAATTTCCATTTTGATCATTGTAAAAATGATATGGAGGAATTAAGAAGTGGTAATAAAAGATAAAGCAAAGATTGTTCAATATATATCTCTAGTAGGAATAGCATTGGTCTTTTTTATGGGATTTGGAAAAGAAGGCGCGCTATTGGTAGGCGATTCCAACAATTATATAACGATGAATCCTGGTCGAGAGCCACTATATCCATTGATACTATATGTGGTACACTGCTTTTTTAATGATTGCATTTATTTGAATATAGTAATTTTATTTCAAGCATTATTAGCTGTTGTAGCAGTGAGCTCTTTTTCTATTTACGTGACTATAGTATTTCGATTAAAACCAGTTATTGGCTTTATTATTTTATTCTTTACGCTAATTCCTTATTGGATTGATACGATTTGGTTCGCACCACATGTTATTCGGACTAATTATATCCTGTCAGAAGGGATCACCATTTCATTGTATTATCTCTTTATAATTGTTATATTTCATGCCATTTTGAAAAAGAAAATACAAGATATGATTGTACCTATTTTTATTACCGTATTGCTGGTGCTATGTAGATCGCAAATGCTTATTTGTATGGCGGGCTGTGGATTTGCAATCATATATATAGCTTGGAAGCAAAAGTGGAAAGTATGGGTTATGGGAATTGGATATTTAGTTTTCGGACTATATCTTGTAGTTGCTTGTAAAAACATGTATAATTATACTTTTATAGAAAGTACAGAATATGTATTTACTAATAAGCTAGCAATCTTAACCAATGTATTATATGCATCAGATCAAGAGGACGCAGAGCTTTTTGAGGATCCGAATATTTCGTTAATTTACAAAGAAATATATAAATCAATGATTGAAGAGAAAGTAAATTATGAATTTGTAAAAGATAAAGGCATGGTTGCAATTGCAGATTTACAACATCAATCGCATGATATCATTAAGTACAATATTTTGAATAATGTGATTGGCCGCTATCAAAAAGAAAGTGATGTCTTTCAAGAGGTTGGGGAACAATCCCAGCCTTCTTATATCATTGACACCTTGTTTTCTACTCTTCTAAAGGATAATTGGAAACAATGGCTTTGGAATTGTATTTGCTTAGTGCCTATCGGGTTTATGAGAAGCATATTTGCTGCAAGAACATCCATGATTTGGTTCTGTGGAATTATATCAGTTACAATGTATACTTGTGCAATTGGATTCATGGTAAAAGGATATTCTGTTAATCATAAAAGTAAAGAAGCAATTTTTATGTTATTAGTGCTAATTTTAATTACCATAAATGTTGGTGGGTTAGCATTGACTATTTTAGAGATGACAAGATATTTAATATATAATATGGGATTATTCTATATAGCGGGGTTTTTACTATTGATAGAGCTTACACCTTTGAAGAAAAGGATGAAATCTAAAGATAATATATAACATATAGATATATTCGTAAATAAATAAAGTTTATCATGAAATGAAAAGGAGGGTGAATGTGAGTAAACCCATAAGAATACTTCAAGTGTTAGGCCGATTGGATACAGGTGGTGCTGAAACAATGATTATGAATTTATATGAAAATATAGATAGAGAGCAAATACAATTTGATTTTGTCATTCATACAGAGGATGAGTGTGTTTATAGTTCAAAAGTTCGTAATCTTGGAGGGGTTATATATTCAGTTCCTTCTTTTACGATGAAAAATATTCATAAGTACAAAAATGCATGGAGGCAATTGTTTATAGAACATCCCGAGTATAAGATAATACATGGACATGTAAGAAGCACTGCATCCATCTATTTAAAGATTGCTAATCAATACGGATTAATTACTATAGCACATAGTCATAATACTTCTTCAGGAAAGGGACTAGCGGCTTTTGTTAAAAATAGAATGCAATACTCTATTCGAGAAATTGCAGATTACTTATTTGCATGCTCGAAGGAATCAGGAGTTTGGTTATATGGTGAAAATGCATGTAATGGTAACAATTTTTATGTGTTAAAAAATGCCATAGATACTAAGAAATTTGCATTTTCAAAAGAGGTTCGTGAAAGAGTTCGAAAAAACTTGCTCTTAGAGGATAAATTAGTGTTGGGTCACGTAGGTCGCTTTGAACAACAGAAAAATCATGATTTTCTAATGAAAGTATTTCATGATATTAATAACTTGAACAAAGACGCAAGGCTTATACTTATTGGAGGCGGTCCATTGGAAGGGGCAATTAGGGAAAAAGTTTGCAGGTTACATCTTGAGGAAGTGGTTATTTTCCTAGGAATACGAAGTGATGTAAATGAGTTATTGCAGGCAATGGATCTATTTTTACTTCCATCTTTTTTTGAAGGTTTGCCGGTTACACTAATTGAAGCACAGGCAGCAGGGCTACCGATACTAGTATCCAATACCATTACAAGAGAAGTACAGGTAACGGAATTAATAGAATATTTGGAAATAGATAATGGTGTAGCGCAGTGGAGTAAGGCGGTGAGTAATATTAAAAAGGTTAAAAGCAGAGAGGACAGTAGCATTGAACTGGGAATTATGGAAAGCGGTTATAGTGTTTCAACTACCAGCAAGTGGTTAAGCCAATTCTATTCTAAACTATATCAGTCAAATTCAAAGCAGAGGTATAAGGAATATGAAAATAACTAGTGTAGATAAAATAAGGAGTTTTAGTAAGTATATAATGTGGTTGTATGTCATTGGCTCAGCGGCAAGTGTCTTTATTATCGCAATTATAAGGGCAAATTACGCAAGTCTAACCTATGATGAAGGGTATTCTTACATTCGCTATATATTTCCATTAAATATAACTAGTTTTGAAAGTATTAAGAGTATTGTAACAGATTGCCTGGCTAATAATCACCTTCTTAATACTTTTTTATGTAATATTTTCTTGAGAATTACAAATATTGCATGGAATGATTTTTTTATGAGGTTACCTTCTTTGATTTTTTATGGCATTTATCTTATTGCTCTTATTTGGATGTTACGAAAGAAGAAAATAGGAATTATCATATACTCACTTTTTATATTTAATTATTATCTAAATGAATTTTTTTCTCTTGCAAGAGGATATGGAATGGCAACTTGTTTGATTCTTTTTGCAATTATAATGTATGATAATTGGAGAAGATCCAAAGGGGAAAAACTAGGCTACTTGTCTCTGTTTCTAATGTTTCTAGTTCTTGCCACTGCGGCTAATACAGTTGTTTTATTAGTGATGGCATCATTTTTACCATATGTATTATATTTGCTTATTAAGGAAAAAAAACTTTCTAGATTCCTTATTAGATATTTTTGGTCCTGGATTCCATTGGCACTTATAAGTATGTGGATGGTAAAGTTTCACTTTATGGTTTCCCAGAAAGGGAAACCACTTTATACAAAAGATGATACTATGTATAAAACAATAGTAAAAAGTTTTACTGGGATGCTAATAAGAAATGGACAATTAATAAATATTTTTGCATTATTTTTTATCTGTTTTATTTTATTTGGGTTTATTGTAGTGGTAGTAAAATTAATTTACAAAAAGGAAGTTCATGTAAACTATATGATTCCATCAATAATATTTATAGGGGAGTTAGTTGCTATAAAATATGTATTTAGTTTTGGCTTACCAACAGAAAGGGTTCTATTACCAATGTATCCACTTTTATTATTTCTTTTTATTGATATAAGTTTGAATTGTAGTTCTTTATACAATCTAGTAAATAAGAAGAGGATATGGATAATACAAGTGTTTAAAAGGGTTTTCATACTTTTGATAATTGGATTTTTAGTTTTTAATTTCACAAAAAACATAAGTTTTACTACATACCGAGATTGGAAAGAAAATAGTAATTATAAAAAGTTGGCATATGATGCAATGGTAAATCCATCGACAAATAGGAAAGATTTAGTGGAAATGGATTACCCGATGCAGTATTATTGGGTTAAGATGGTAAAGGATTATAAATATGATATATATGATGGTGTTTATCTGCAATAAAGATTTCTAATGGGGGTATTCTATGAATAAAGAACTAAAGAAGATTATTATGGAGGACAGGTACCGCTGTTATGGAAAACAAGCGATGCCATTGTATAAAGGGATATGGAAACCAAAACAAATTAAGGTACTAATTTGTTTTCGCAAAGCACAATACTATCACTTTAAAAATAAAAAAATTTTAAAAACATTATATAAGATAAAATTAAAAATATTATCAGAACGAACATTAATTCAGATACTTCCTAATACGGTTATTGGGAAAGGCTTCTATATAGGGCATATGGGTCGGATCATTATTAATGAAGATTCCATATTGGGAGATAATATAAATATTGCTACGGGAGTCTCAATAGGCCAAGCAAATCGCGGTAAATTAAAGGGAAGTCCAAGGATAGGAAATAGTGTTTGGATTGGAACGAATGCAGTAATTGTAGGAAAGATAACAATTGGGGATGATGTTTTAATTGCACCCAATGCGTATGTGAATATGGATGTTCCAGATCATTCCATTGTTATTGGAAATCCCGGAATCATTCATTTCAAAGAAAATGCAACAGAGTATTACGTAGAAAATAAGGTTTAATAACAAAAGAAAAAAAGGTATATAAGTGTTAACAATAAATGAATTGGAAAAGGTAAGTGCATGAAAAGCTTTGCATTAAAAGATATGTTTATTAATCAGACTTACAAAAAAGAGTTTCTTATAACCGAAGAAATAGGTCGAGAATTTGCAAGAGTTTCCCAAGATAACAATCCTATTCATCTAGATGATGATTATGCGAAAAATACCAAATTCAAAGGAAAAATTGCTCATGGAATGTTGATGGGTGCTTATATATCCAGTATATTAGGTATGGAATTCCCAGGAGAAGGCTGTATTTACCTTAGCCAAGAGATTAGCTTTTTAAGACCAGTTCATTATGGCGATACCATAACCATCGAAATAAAAGTAGTTGAGATGATTCAAGAAAAGAACCGATTGATCTTAGATACAAACTGTTATAATCAAGATGGCAAGCAGGTGGTGTCGGGAAAAGCTACTGTTATGCCTAAGGAGGATCAATAAATGCCAGTATTATCATATATGGATGATATCTTTAAATTAAGTCATTGTTATGTAACAAGGGATTATAGCAATATTAAAGTTGACGTAATAAACAGTAGGGAAGAGCTTGATTATGCATATGAAGAAAATGGAGAACTATGGGGATATAAGATTTATCCAAATGTTCCATTGAAAAAGTTATATGGTTTTGATGTATGGGTAGTTCGTTTTTTCTTCAGTGGTGTTGATACATTACACAATAAGCAACAAGAAACCATTATGGATACCCTTTTTACAAGTTTAAAAGACCAAATGGACAGTGTTCCGGGTTATTATAATATACGATTGCCTTCCCATATTGTGGACGCAATAAAAGGCTTTAACAAGCATATTACCAGTACAATGTTTTGTGGTGGAACAGTAGAACAGATTATTAGTCAAAAGAAGATTGTGATAGAGTGCAAAGAGGGAATTACAACATTTTTTGCAAGCAAAGATTATATAGATCAGCATAAGAAGGTGTTATTGGATATGACCTTTGCTAGCTTTGAAACCTATCAAGGGCAGTATCATATTTCACAGACTACAGCTTCCAAGGCGGGTATGATCTACGAGAATTGGATTAATGGAAGCTTTAAACAGTTTCAGGAAAATACAGTTCTTGTTGTGGAATACCAGGGAGAACCAATAGGGTTTTGTACCATTGGGGAAGACGAATTTGCAGTAGAAGGACAATTATCAGCGGTATCAAGCAAACATAGAAAATTAGGTGGATACAAAACAATGATATCCACCCTCATTAACTATGCAGCTGATAATCAAAAGAGCTTTATTGCAAGTACACAGTTTGATAACTTTATCGTACAGGGAACTTGGAATTCATTAGGAATGAGGCCGTATTTTTCTTTTTATAATTTTCATTATGATAATCGTAAAAAAGGATAATGCATAATTGAAATTATATGTTCTATATTACTTAGACTTCCTTGTTTGTTTAAGAATCCTTATTTAATCTTTGAAACACATTTTCAGTTTCCACTAATTTCATTTCAAAATCTCGTCTACTTTGTTCAGCCAGACTGCTTAATATAATACCTGAGAAAAAAGTCTGGATGGATGCAAGTGCTACAAAAACGCATACAATCAAAGTGGGAAAATTAGGTACCAAATGAGTTTGAATAAAGTAAATAAGGATAGGAATAAAAAATGCGATTACTAACAAACCAAGGGCAGAAGCAATGGTTGTAAAAAACATAAATGGTTTGTAGTTTTTTAATAAACGAATAATAGTAAAGATAACTTTAAAACCATCGGAATAGGTATTGAGCTTGGAAAAACTTCCATCTGGTCGGTCACGATAATCAATAACGACATTTTCAATCTGCATGTTATTATAGACTGCATGAATTGTCATCTCTGTTTCAATCTCAAATCCTTTTGATAAGATAGGAAATGTTTTTACAAATAAATAACTGAAAGCTCGATAGCCTGTCATAATATCTCTAATATTGGTATGAAATAAGTGGTTAATACTTCCGCGAACAATACTATTGCCAAAATTATGGAAAGGACGTTTATTTTCCGTGAAATAGGTGGAGGATAGGCGATCACCGATTACCATATCGGCATTGCTGTGAAGTACCTTTTCCACCAAATCATTGGCACACTCAAGAGGATAAGTGTCATCCCCATCTATCATTAAGTAACACTCTGCATTGATTTCTCGAAACATTCTCCGAATAACATTTCCTTTTCCTTGTTGATGTTCAAAACGAACAACAGCTCCATTTTCTTTTGCCAATTGTGCTGTTTTGTCTGTTGAATTATTATCATAGACATAGATTACGGCTTCAGGAAGATAGTGCAAGGCATCTTTAATTACTTTTACAATTGTTTGTTCCTCGTTATAACAAGGGATTAGTACTGCTATTTTATCCATACAAAAATTTAGCTCCTCACCATATAATGTGTTGCTTATTTGCAACTCTTTTTGTTATTATCATATAGATATTGTAGGGTGTCAAGATGTCCTATCATACCCTTTTCTATATACCCTTAGAATAAGACCAATTAAAGTTAATAGGGAAATAATATTGCCGATAGTGAACAATAGACTTCCTTTCAACTTAATGATAATACTGTGTTCCTGCCCATCCCCGATCAAGTCTACTTTTATAGAATTAGTCTTATCACTAGTTATAGTAAGGGCGGTTCCGTTTTCATCATAAGCCTTATAACCATAGTAATTAATAATTGGGAATACTACAGTTTGCTCATCGCTTGTACAGGTATAAGCAAACATTGTAGTAGTTCCTTTTTTTGTAGTATCAATTATGGTAGTACTATTGACATCACTTAAGATTACATCATGCACGGTAATACTTGCAT
>DATESJ010000273.1:0-3369 GCA_035270885.1 Sedimentibacter sp.
GGAACTACTGTATCCACAGAAATTATGGCGGGATTCACCACTTTTTTTGCAATGTCTTATATTATTTTTGTAAACCCTGCAATATTATCAGCTACAGGAATGCCTTCACAAGCAGTATTTTTAGCAACAATTATAGCATCAGCAATCGGAACCTTGGTAATGGGACTGTTCGCAAACGTACCTTATGCACAAGCACCAGGTATGGGTCTTAATGCGTTTTTCACTTATACAGTTGTATTCGCCCTTGGATTCTCATGGGAACAGGCCTTAGCCTTAGTATTTATATGCGGACTGCTAAACATATTTATTACAGTTACAAAAATTCGTAAAAGTATAATAAAATCCATCCCTGAAAGCTTACAGAATGCAATCAGCGGTGGAATAGGAATTTTCATAGCTTATATAGGAATTAAAGGTGCAAATATTATTGAATTCCTTTCAGACAATACCAATATTATTGCAATAAACAACGAACCATTTGCAGCAAGTGGGACTTACAGCAATATATTTTCATTAGTAACAAATGGAGGAATCGTGCCTGCAGTTGTTGACTTTACAAATCCAGCAACACAATTATCAGTTATAGGATTAATTATATTGGTAATACTGATTGTTTTAAAGGTAAAAGGAGCTATACTAATTAGCATTGTAGCAACTACCTTGATAGGTATACCTTTTAAAGTTGTTGACCTTGCTAATGTGTCAATAAGTTCCGGAGGATTATCTTCAGCATTTTCCGATTTAGGAATAACATTTGGAGCTGCTTTTGGACCTAATGGAATCCAATCTTTGTTTTCAGATCCCTCGCGTATACCATTGGTTTTAATGACAATATTTGCTTTCAGTTTATCAGATACCTTTGATACGATTGGAACATTTATCGGTACAGGAAGAAGAAGCGGAATATTTAGTGAAGAAGATCAAATAGCACTTGAAACAAGCACAGGATTCAAATCAAAAATGGATAAAGCTTTATTCGCTGATGCAATTGCAACATCTGTTGGAGCAATTTTCGGAACATCAAATACAACAACATATGTTGAAAGTGCAGCTGGTATAGGTGCAGGTGGACGTACAGGTTTAACAAGCGTTGTAACAGCATTATTGTTCATTGCTTGTATATTGATAGCACCAATTGCAGGAATCGTTCCATCAGCAGCAACATCTCCTGTTTTAATAATAGTTGGTGTTATGATGATGTCATCATTTACTAAAATTAATTGGGAAGACTTAGAAGAAGCAATACCTGCATTCTTTGCTTCAGTGTTTATGGGATTTGGATACAGTATTTCATACGGAATTGCTGCAGGATTCATTTTCTATTGCATAATAAAAGCTTGCAAAGGAAAATTCAACGAAGTTCATCCAATATTGTTCGTATCGACACTATTATTCGTAATTAACTTTATAGTATTGGCTATAATATAAATACTTTAGAAACATACTTCAAGTGCAAAGCTAAATTATAGCTTTGCACTTTTTTTCTTTTTTCGACATTCAACAAGATCAACCTCCTTATATTTGACCCCTTAAAAAGGCTTCCTGCATTTTTGCAAGTTATGCAAGAAATTTTTGCAAGTTGCAAACCATTGAAATTTTAATGTTTCTTGAATTTATTAAAAGTAAACTTGCATATTCCATCATAAAACATATTTTTAACAAGCTTTTTTTAAATTTTATGAAAGTTTTTGTTTACAAATTGCATTTTACGTAGTATAATAAGGTATAAGAAAAACAAGGAGGTATTGTGATGGGAATAGCTGTGAAAGATATTAGAGATGTTGTTGCAAAAATGAACTTTAGAAAATGTGGTACTATTACTTGCATATATAATGTTGATGGAAAGTGCAGCCAAAGAGAATGTGAATTGCACGAAAGAGGATTAAAGCAAGAAGAAGACTAAAATGGACGGTATAAAGATGAGAAAATTGAATATTGAAAGTTGAAGCGAAAGAAACTGATTAGTTATCTTTCGCTTTTGTTTTGTCTAAGTAGATAACCCTCAACCAGGTACTAAATTCTAATTTTATCCCTTGTAATGTCACTTATATTTTTGCAGCCGGTCATTATCATTGTTTCACTTAATTCTGCACCGATCTTTTCGGTATATAATTCAACACCATCTGCTCCGCCTCCAAAGGCAGCAATCACGTATGGTCTGCCTATTAGTACGGCATCTGCTCCCAATGCTATTGCTTTAAATACATCAGCTCCTGAACGAATACCTCCGTCAACGAAAATCTTCAGTTTATCACCTACTGCTTCTCTTATTTCAGGAAGCACAGCACATGTAGCTAATGCATCGGCTAAAACCCTTCCGCCGTGAGATGATACTACTATTCCGTAAGCACCTGCCTGCAAAGCCTTTTTAGCCCCTTCTGCGGTCATAACCCCTTTTACAATAAAAGGAATTTTAGTAGAATCAGCTAATTCCTTAAGTTCATCAACACTTTTAGCAGAAACAGGCTTTCCTGCCAATGCTAAATTTATAAGTCCTGCAGAATCAATGTCCATTGCAAATGCAATGGCGTTTACTTCTTCGATCTTTTTGATTTTTTCTAAAGCCTTGTCATTTTTCCAAGGTTTAATAGTAGGTACCGCAATACCCTGTGCTTCTTTAATAAATGGAAGGCTGTCCAAAAACAAGCTGTCTTGAGCACCATCTCCTGTAAATGCTGCACTTCCTGCTTTAATTGTACCATTTACAATAGAGTCAACATATTCTGCTTCTGTTATTGCACCGTTATAATTTAAATTCATGCCACCAATTGGAGCTGCAAAAAATGGATATTTAAAATTTTTGCCAAATAATGAAATTGAAGTATCTTGTCCTTCGTTTTTATAAATAGTATCCAAATTGATTTTAACAGATGCCAAAAAGTCAACACATATTTTAAATGCATTTCCATTACCTTTTCCACCTGTTCCTGGAATTTCTCCCTTGCATACTAGACCATTACATTCCTTGCAAACTCTACAGTTGGGTGCCATTTTTTCTCTTGCACTGTTTAACAATTCTTGATAATTCATATTTTTCTCCTCTTCATTCTAAGTCACTAAGAAAAATAATAAAAATATATAACCAACATTTCAATACACGACTGTGATTCTTAGCCAATGAAGGCTAAAAATCCTTTAAGTAGTTTGCGCTGTATGAGAAAGATAATTTGCAAGCTTTAGGATTTTTAGCAGCTCTAGAATTGTACGTGGTTGAAACAGTCAGTGGATATTTTATTATTTTTCTTTCATTTGCTCTAATCTTTCAACTACTTTTTCCATCATAAGCTGATATTTCTGAAGTTTTTCTTTTTCTTCATTAACAACACTTTCTGGTGCTTTGCTTATGAATTTTTCATTGTTTAATTTGCC
>DATESJ010000274.1:0-3752 GCA_035270885.1 Sedimentibacter sp.
GTAGAGTATCTACTAAAAAACTGCAAGAATCAGGGAATCTTCAAAGACAAAAAGAAAGATTAGCTAAATATTGCAATGAAAAACAATATAATATTGTTGAAGTATTCGAAGAAGTTGCAAGCGGTATAAATGACAATAGAAGACAATTAATAAAAATGTTTAGGCGTCTTGATGAAATAAAATATATTGTTATTGAATATGATGATAGACTTGCACGATTTGCCTATAATTACTTAAAAGAATATGCTAAATCATTTAATGTAGAAATAGAAGTTGTAGAACATAATGAGAAAAAAGATGTAAACGAAGAAATGGTTAATGACTTAATTTCCATAATAACTTGCTATATTGCAAAACTTTACGGTAGTGAAGAGGGCAAAACAATACAAAAGGCTATTCAGAAATCCATTCAAGAAATAAAAGATGAAAGGGATGAAAATAGTGAAAATAACGATACAAGCGGTATTATTTAATGTATCTGATGAATATAAAGAAACATTAAATAATATGATGTTAACATTTTGTAGCGCTATACGATATTCATTCAAACGACTTCTTGAAGGACAAAAGAAAGGCGAATTAGAAAAAGATGTAGCATTTAAATACAAACTAAATATTCGCCAAGCAAAAGATGCAGTAGAATCAGCAAGACAAACTATACAATCACAAAATGAATTATTGAAATTAAACTACAACAACTATAATAAAAAAGCAAAACGAATAGAAAAAGAGCTAAAAAATGAAAACTTATCAGAAACGAAACGAAATGCATTAATTAAAAAGTTAGAAAAAAGAAAACGAAAATTAGACTATTATCAGCAAATGATAGAAAACAATAAAATACCATCTGTAATATTCGGTACAAAAAAGATGTTTCTAAGAAGATGTAAAGGATTAATAACTAACGAAGAATGGAAAAGCTGCCGAAACAACAGAATATATAGCAGGGGAGACAAAACAAAAAAAGGCAATCCAAACTTAAGAATAATAATTAAAAACAAGATGTCATATTTGGAAATATCAAAACTTAAAAAAACAGAAACAAACAGAGCAATAAAAATACAAATACCAATATATCTTCCGCAAAAGAAATCAAAGAAAACAGGTAAAATAAACGGAAACAATTACAGAGAAATGTTTTTAAACTATTTAGAAACAAATGAAGCATACCAAGTGGAAATAATAAAAAGAGACAATAAATATTATGTACACATAACATTTGAAATCCAACAGCAAACTCCAATATATACAGATAAAAACGGAGTAATAGGTATTGACACTAACCCGGATGGATTTGCATTAACCTGTATAGACAATAAGGGAAACCATAAATGGCATAAGCAATTAAAGCAACACGAATTATTATATGCAAGAAGTAACAGAAGGAAGAACTTATGCGGTGAATTAGTAAAGCAGGTAGTAGAGATTGCTAAAGCAAATAATTGTGGAATTGCAATAGAAGATCTAAGGTTTGAAGATGATAAAGATGTACAAAGAAAATTTGCAAGAATAAAGTATCAGTTTATATACAGAACGCTGTTAGCAATGTTAGAAAGCGCCTGTATTAAAGAAGGTATAAAGATAATAAAAGTGAAGCCTCAATTTACAAGTAAAATAGGATTATACAAATATTGTCACCAATATGGAATGGATGTTCATAACGGTGCTGCGATGGTAATAGGCAGAAGAAGTTACAGGTTAAAAGAAAAGGTACCAAAGTTACTAAAAAATAAATTAATTGATAATATAGAAGAATTTAACAAGAAAAACGAATGGTCAAAATGGTCAATAATAAATAATATTATAAAAGGAAAGGTAGGTGAAAAACCTGGTTTGTGGATAAAAAACATAATGTTATGAAATGTTATGTTTTTAGAAACCAGGAAAAATGGGTTCAATTACATTGCTTTTTACATCCTTAGGTTTATCTATGGACGCTTGTGCCGTATCCATATCTAACGGTATGTGTTACGGTAATATACATAAAAAACAAATAATTTCTACAGCTGCTGCTTTTGGTTTTTTCCAAGCATTTATGCCTATTTTAGGTTTTTTTATAGGTTCTACCTTTAGTGATGCCATAGCAAGTTTGGATCATTGGATAGCTTTGATACTTTTAAGCATTATTGGTGGAAAAATGATAAAAGATGCCATAAAAGAACTTAAATATCCTGAAGTATGCTTAACAGACTGCAAACTTCTTACACCAAAGACAATAATAGTGCAGGCTATTGCTACAAGTATTGACGCATTGGCGGTTGGTGTTGGATTTGCTGTAATGAAAGTGGATATTTTAAGTGCTGCACTTTCAATTGGTATAATTACTTTTATTAATTCTTTAATAGGGTCTCATTTAGGCAAAAAATTTGGCGAGTTATTTAAACAAAAGGCAGAAATTCTTGGAGGACTAATATTAGTAGGGATAGGAATTAAAATTTTTATTGAACATACAATGTAGAAAAGCAGGTGCAATTTACCTGCTTTATTTTTTCAATCTACCTCTTCTGCTTTTAACAAAATAGTAAAAATCCGATATTTCAGGTGGATGCTTAGTCTCATCATGACATACGAAAGTTGGGCGTTCAGGAGTTTCACAACAAATGTATGGCGGACATTCCCCTTCCTCTTCCTCCTCTTCTTGCCCTAAACAACTTATTGACGCAGGACCACTACATGCTTCAGCTTTAAATTCTATTGGAATCATAATGCTAAGCTTCTGACTAATAGCAAATCTACATTTTCCTCTTTTATCCCATGCGCCGCAAGGTATTGGTACAAGACTGGGCTCTTCAATACATTCAATTATTGGATCTCCCAAATCAACATATGGCTCAACAGTAATGGGCACACAAACATCTATTTCCTGAACGGTATTTACATCGCAGTGATTTTCATAGCATGGAGTTTCTTGAATATTTCTTTCATTGGACATATCAATTCTCCTATCTCATAAATCTATAGTACATATTATGTGTATTTAATTTCTAAGTTACAATTATGCATATAATTTTATTAAATTAGACAAAAAAGGCTGTAACTTTCAGAAACAGCCTTTTAAATTTGTAATGATATTTAATTAATCGCCATTAACTCCGTTACAAGTACAGCCTTCTTGATTTGGGTCACCACAAGTTACAACTTCCTGACCAGGTTCGCCCATTGCACTGAATCTGATAGGAACTTCAACGCACAGACTCTGTCTTACAAAGAAGGTACATGACGACGGCTGAGGCTGAACTTCTGAAATTAAACAATCATCTGTCTGAGATACTTCCGCTGCTCCACAGCATGTTACATTTATATCGCCAACAATTGCTCTTGGAGTTACAGTAATAGGAACACATACTTCTATTTCCTGGAATACAGTAGTTTCACATAGTTCAATAATTCCGCATACTGGTCCGCAAACAGTTTCTCCTGTTTCTGTTTCTTGACCACCATTTAAACATACATTGTTTAGCCCTACCTGACGAGCTGTTAACAGTTCAAAGCATACTGTCATTACATCTTCTGCTTCTTCTAAACCAAAATCAAATTTTAACCCTACGCAACCTGTAGGTGGATCAGGATTTTCTTCTGTTCTTATTTCAACGTTTTCACCTATGATAACTTCTTGTTCTACATCATTTATAAATACAGTTACTTCTCCAAGGTCCTCTAAAGTAATATCTGGACATATACCTAATAGCCAATGACTTAAAGCTATAGGTTCTTCAACCTGGGTCACAATGTAACAAAATGTTTGTAGTTCT
>DATESJ010000275.1:0-6609 GCA_035270885.1 Sedimentibacter sp.
AGTATTAATTCTTCCTTGGAAGTTATGTTTAGTTTAGAGTATATGTGTTTAGTATGAGTTTTAATTGTATTTATACTTAAATATAAATTCTCTGAAATTTCTTTAGCATTATATTGTTGGGCATACAAATTAAATACTGAACGCTCTGCAGGAGAGAGAGACTTTATATTTTTCAAAAAATCATTTAAGATTAGCGAATTAGGGTCTGTCTCTTTTGTATTATCTGTTTCTTTGTTAGAAAGAAATTCTATTAATTCATCAATTTCCAATACATTAGTTTTTGCTGTTGCTTTTGGATTGCTTTTTATTATATCAATACCCCTTATAATAGGAATAATATAGTATTTACTTAAAATAAATGAGATAATAATTCCTAATATCATTAGGATTGCAATTATATATATGAATTTCAAATTAGTTTTTATTACATAATCATTTATATCTTCCTGAGGTACCATTAAAGCTAAAGCCCATTCATTGTCTGCAAACTTTGAGTTTTCTGGGTACATCTTAAGCAGTTCATGATATCCAATAAAACCATTCTCATTATTTTCATAAATATATAGGGACTTTTTCCCTGAAGAAATTTTCAAGTCCTGGTTATTTATAAAACTCTTTGCAGAATATCCTCCTGAGAATAAAGAACCCTCTGTTTTTAAGATATTATTTTCAATAGGTGAAATCAAACAGAAAATTCTGTTATACATGGAGTTGTCCGGCGTGTTTGACAGCTTGAAAAGCATGTGGCTCATATCAAATCCACAGACACCAAAAACATTTCCTTCAGTATCCATAAGAGGAACAGAACACATTATTATTTTTTCGTTAATTTCAGTAAATGAAAATGCCTTGCTCCAATAATAAAGATTTGATAAGGATGAATCCTTTTCTGCCTTACCAATAGGCAAATTATAGTATGGTGCATTTGCCACATTAAATTCCATTCTCCACTGGGGATGAAGAGGTAGATAATTCTTGTAGGCAATATCAGCAATACCTCTTAACATATAAATAGTAGGGCTTGAAGAGCTGACTATGTTAGGTTCCATATTTTTTAGATATATTCCTGCTTTGGAATTATTGGAATTAGGCAAATCACTGTTTACTGTGGCATCTAAAATCATAAATGCACCGCTACTTTTCGACATTTGCAAATAAAGGATTAGTTGATTAAGCTCAGAAGAAACAATTTCATTCAAAAGTTCAGGATTATTATTCAAATCTTTATAATCCAAATTTTTTTCTTTCAAACGACCTTCTATACTCATGGATAAAGAGCGTGATAAAGCTACAGCTTCAGCAGCTAACTTATCAAATGATTCTGTAGTATTTTTTAAAATAAGTGAATGTTCATTTTTTATAAATATTTCACTTTCTTTTAATCCTGCAGTAATGTTACCTGATACAAAGAGGATTATCAAAACGCCTAACAATATTGTTGTAACAAGAATTATCAAAAAAAGGAATAATCTAAGGCGCAAAGTAAACTTAATTCTTTCTTTTACAGCCAAATTTCTCACCTCGTATTGACGAACTCTTCATATTTATTATTAGTTGCTTCATTAAATGCATCAAGTTCATTCATCTTGTTCAATAAATTAAAATATTCATTTTTACATTGTAGAGCATAGTCTTTCATATTCTTATTGAAAGTATCTTGCAGTTCATCAAAATTATCAATTAAGGGAGTGTAAAAAAAGTTATACTGTTCAATCATTTCATTTGCAGTATCTAAAAGTACTTTAATTTTATCATCAGATATGGTACTTTTCTCATTTGCAGTCATTTCCAACGCTTCTTTTGTTACGGGAAGGTATCCTGTTGATGAAACAAATCTAAAATTTTGGTTAGGATTTGTGAACCATTTAAGGAAAATACCTGCCGCATATTCTTTTGTTTCATTGGATTTTATGATACTCATTCCTCCGCCACGCTGAATTGCAATGTTTTTCCCTCCCTCAATTACTGGATAAGGCAAAATTAGGTATTCTGCCGCTTCTGTTATATTATCATCATATGTAACAATATCAGAGTAAAAAAGAACACCTGCAGTTGAACCAATGCTTACAACAACGTTACCTGTCTTAATAAGGTCTGAGCCATATCCATCATATATGGCAATATAGCCTTTTACGGAAGGTTCAAAACAAAAATTCCAAACATCTTTAAATGTATTAGAAGATAAGGCAAGTTTGTTGTCAACAATGAAATTATCATTTGATTGTTTGTATATAGTTTGAGCTAAATTAAAAAGGGAATCATAAGTTATAAATGTTTTTCCATCATTTTTAATATCAGGTGTTTTTTCATCTGTCCATATATAATATTTTTCTGCAGTTCCAAGTATTCCTTGGAAGGTATGTAAATCATTGTAGCTAGCATCTGTTTCTTCCATAAATTTGTTAAATATAGTGGTGTTTACAAACATTACTTCTGTAGATTTTGCAGTCGGCAGCACATATAGTTTTCCATCAGAAAGTCTACCTTCTTCCACAAATTCAGGTATAAATAATGACAGTTCTTCATGAGAAAAGTGCGATTCAATATCATCCAACAACCCTTTTTCAGAAAGCATCAGGGCAGTATTAGGATACAAAGTAGTAATATCCGGCAACTCAGGGGAGCCGGGTTCATCATTAACCGCCATTTTCAACTTTTCATGGATAGTTGCTGAGCCAGAGAGAGAAGTTACATTAATAATTATACCTTTTTCCCTGCCTTCAGTATCATTGAATTCATCTATAAGGTTGTCCATTGTATCTTTCATCAAGCCGCCATAATTATGCCACAAATTTATAGTCACTGGGTCTTTTGTATTTGGAAGGTTACTGTTAGTACATCCGGTTAAGAGTAGAATACAAATTATTGTAAATATAAGAAATTTCTTCATTATGATGCTCCTTTGAAAACGTTATTATGATTATACCATATAAAATATACTCTTCCAAGTAAAATATATGGAGATAAACCTAAATTCTCACATAGTTTTCATGTAAAATCACCCTTAGGGTGATTACAATTATTACAAAATCGTATATAATAAGTACAAATAATTCATCAAGGAGGGAATATGAAAAAGATATCTTATGTTTTAATAATAATAGTTTTGTTATCCTTATTTGTTGGTTGTGGGGTAAAAGAAAACATGGAAGAAAAAATAGCAGAAAAAGTTATTGAACAGGCAGTAGGTGATGCAGATATAGATATAGATGGTGAAGAAGTTACTATAAAGACAGAAGAGGGTAATGTTACATTCGGCTCTACAGAATGGCCTGATACTGATTTGTCAAGTAAGATTCCTGAGTTCAAAAAGGGGAAAATAGCAAGTGTAATGAATAGTGAAGCATATTTATTAGTAATAGTTGAAGAAGTTGGTGAAAATGACTTTATGAATTATTATGAAGAAGTTAAAGGGGAATTCAACCAGGAATCTTATGAATCAAAAAATGATGACATGATTGCTTACATGGGTAAAAATGCTGGTGGTATAAGTATTATGGCATCCTACACTTTAGAAAATGACACAGTATCAATTTCAGGTTCTTTACCAGAAGAAGAATAATCTCTATTATTGCTTTGGCAGTATTCACATTTAAGGACACTTGAAGAGAGTGTTTTTCAATGGGATGCTGCATTTTTTTATATAAAAGATTATAATGACAAATTATTTTTACTGTTATATAATGGGCTTATTACTAAGGAGTGTATTATGGATAGAAAAGATTTTGAAGAAAATTATAAAATAATAAAAGCGCTGTCTGATGTAAACAGGGTCTTAATAATAAATTATTTGTCAAAGGGCGAATTGTGTGCCTGTAAAATATTAGAAAAATTTGATATTACACAACCTACCTTATCTTATCACATGAAAATGCTATCAGCTTGCGGGTTGGTTAATTCAAGAAAAGAGGGAAAGTGGATTCATTATTCATTAAATATGGATAAAATTAAGCAATTTCAAGATTTCATTTCTAATTTAACATCTAGTTAATCCTGTAAAAAACAAAGGGACACGCCTTCATGTTGTAAGCTTATGGAGTCCATGAAGGAATGTCCGGTAATGTTTTAGATTTTATCTTTTATTTGTTTAGAAGTATAATATTTTCTCAGGTTTTCAGGGATTTTGTATACTGATTTGTTACCTATCTCGCTACTTCCTCCGTATACTTCCTTTAAAATTGCCTCAATTATCATAGCCTTTGGAGGCTCTGTATATTCTTTTCCTTGATAAAGCCAAACTCTGCAATCCACCTCGTCACCGCATAAATCTCCGCAGGATTCACATAAACTTTCTTTAAAGTCCATTTGAATATCATTTCCATTAATACGAATTGTAGGCGAAGTTTCAAATTTATACTTTTCTGCAAGCTCTTCATTTACTACATTGATTTTATTTACTATTACTTCAATACCCGTTGATTCAAGAACTTTAGAAACTTCTTTTAGCGCATCATCAAGACTTTCATCTGTACCCTGGCAACGCTCACAAACAGTTACATCAAGATATAAAAAGTCTATTGTTATACATCTTTTGCTATTTGATCTTTCGCTATTATCGCCACAACAGCTGGGACCGCAAGAACAACATGAATTTTTCTTAATCATATGAACAGCTCCTTTGCTATTTTGATTTTTCGAGGATTTTTACTATATCTTTTGGTTTTAAAACTTTTCCAAATGAAACAACCTTTTCGTCGATAACCAAAGCTGGAGTTCGCATAACACCATATGAAACAATATCCTTATAATCCTCAACTTTAACTATTTCTGCTTCAATTCCTGCTTCCTTCAAAGCTAACTCAGTATTATCTTTTAAAGAAACACAATTTTTACAGCCAGATCCTAAAATTTTAATAATCATTTTTTTTCTCCCTTTTTATAAATTTATAAAAATAGATACCCGAAGGTATTAAATACATATCCAATTATTATAATACCGATAGTACAATATCCTACAAATATAGCTAAGAGTTTAGATTTAACAACTTGTTTAAGCATTATTATCGATGGTAATGACAATGTTGTTACTCCCATCATAAATGATAGAGCTGTACCTAATCCCACACCTTTCGCAACTAAAGCTTCCGCAATAGGTAGAGTTCCGAATATATCAGCATACATAGGTACTCCTATAACTGTTGCAATTAAAACTGAATACCATTTATCCCTGCCAAGAATTGCAGTTATAAATGATTCAGGTATCCAATTGTGAATTGCGGCTCCAATTCCTACACCAATTATAACATAAATCCATACTTTTTTTATTATTTCTAAAACTTGGTCTTTAGAATATTCAATTCTATCTTTATAAGTTAAATTATCTTGTTCCAAATCAACAGCCTTATTACCATATACAAATGGTTCAACATATTTTTCAAGTTTTAACTTGCTTATAAGCGTTCCACCTACTACTGCCAGGGTAAGACCTACAACAACATAAGCTATTGCAATTTTCCAGTTAAATACACTTGCCAATAGTAATAAAGAAGCCAAATCCACCATAGGAGAAGATATTAAAAATGAAAATGTAACACCAAGTGGTAATCCTGCACTTGTAAACCCAATAAATATAGGTATTGAGGAACATGAACAAAAGGGTGTGATAGTTCCAAGCAGCGCTCCTAAAATATTACCTGATACCCCGTTAAATCTACCTAATATTTTTTTTGTTCTTTCGGGCGGAAAATAACTTTGTATATAAGATACGAAAAATATTAAAACTGATAAAAGTATAAATATTTTAATTACATCATATATGAAAAAGTGAATACTACCTCCTAAACGTTCTTGAATATTTAGTCCAAAAACATTCTCCACCAAAAGTCTTATTAAATTGTGAAGCCATTCCATTTTAAGCAATTGGTTATTTAACCATTGAAATACATTCAATTTACAAGGTCCTCCTTTAAACTTTCCATTATTTATATACTCATTATATTCGTCACATAGATAATTGTCAATATGTTTCCGATAAACAATTGCTATAATGTGTTTCCGATAAACAATTGCTATAACTTTTTTACTTATTTTTTTACTTTATTTGAATAGGTAATATCGACAACCATCTATATATAAAATGTAATAAATCTATGAATATCAATATAAATAAACAGTAGTTTGTTCATTTGCTATAGTAAGTATGAAGAAGATTGGGGATTAGATGATCCAGCAGAAAAAGGTGACGAGGATATAAAAAATTGTATTAGCTAAAATTTAGATAAAAATTAAAAATGGCGATTGCTCGCCATTTTTTAATCTTATTCAGGTGAAAATTCGTCCTTACCAACTCCGCACAATGGGCAAACCCAATCATCCGGAAGAGCTTCAAAAGAAGTGCCAGGAGCTATTCCGTTATCTGGATCTCCTTCAGCTGGGTCATAAACATAACCGCATGCATCACAAACATATTTTTTCATAGTTTTCCTCCTTTAAAATTTATGTAACTTATATAACATTTTAAACGAAATTATCCAAATGTCAAGATGGCTTGTGTACATTTTTATAGACATATATAATAATTATCTATATAATAGTGTAAACTAACGATTATGAGGAAACTATGGCTATTAACAAAGTTGTTAGAGCTGCATTGAAAGCTCTGTCATACAA
>DATESJ010000276.1:0-5669 GCA_035270885.1 Sedimentibacter sp.
TTCTAAAAAAAAGATGAAAAAATTCTTTACAAATAATGTATTTTTCGGCAAAGAAAACATATTTATTAATATCGAATTAATTCAGTTGCTTAAGGAATAAGAAATATAACAACTGCTTCAACTTGATAGTTCCTTTGTCACATTTTGTGCTGTCGCTTCGCTCCTAACGCACAAATAGCGCCAAGCCCTTTGGGCACGGAAGTACGAGTTAAGCAAATGTTGTGTCGTCGCCGATTATGCTGCGCGGAAAAGAAATCTTGTAAAACCAAGCAAGATCGGTTATCATTAAAAACATGGAAGCCGATACTCTCGAAACAATGGATTCTCCTCTTTTAGCAAGTATTGAAGGTAAAAAACGTCAACTGGACAAACTCCGCCCATTACCAAAAGCGATAGTACAAAAACTAAATGAACAATTTATCATAGAGTGGACTTATAATTCTAATGCTATTGAAGGAAACACCTTATCTTTACAAGAAACTGAATTAGTTCTTAATCGTGGATTAACCATTGGCAACAAATCATTAAAAGAACATTTTGAAGCTCTTAACCATAAAGAATGTATTGAAGTAATAGAAAAGTTTGTGGAAAAGAAAAAAGAATTGAATATTGATTTCATCAAAGAGATCCACTCAATCATTCTAAAAAATATTGACGATTACCAAGCAGGTGTATTTCGAAGAACAAATGTTCGAATACTAGGTGCTGTTCATATTCCACCTGTTGCAACTAAAATTGAAAGATTAATAAATGAGTTTTTAGAATGGTATTATTCCAATAAATACACTTTATCAATTCCTGAATTAGCAGCTTGGATTCATTATAAATTTGTGTGTATTCATCCTTTTATCGATGGAAACGGAAGGACTTCTCGACTATTAATGAACTTAGTTTTATTGCAAAATAGTTATCCACCGGCTGTAATTCTTAATGTAGATAGAAAAAAATATTATAGAGTTTTGCGGCAAGCTGATATGAATAAGCCAAAAGAATTCTTAAATTTTATTGGAAGATCCGTAGAAAGATCGTTAGCAATATATTTAAATACCGTAGTTCCATCAGATAAAAAAAATGAAAATCAAGGATATATAAGTCTAAAAGAAGCAACTAAATATTGTGATTATTCACTTGAATATCTTTCACTACTTGCAAGAACTGGAAAATTACCTGCAATTAAATTTGAAAGGAATTGGATGACGACAAGAGAAGCAATAGAAAATTATATTGAATTTATACGAAAAAAAACATAATAACTGCTTCAACTCAACTCACCTTTGTCACATTTTGTGCTTTCGGGTTACGCCCGGCACAAAAAGCGACAAGACCTGTATAATGAGCCTATGAATTAGGACACGCATTTTACGAAAATACAGTGGACTGTCTCTTCTTGAGAAAAGAACAAAAGGAAGCGACAGTCAGGTATGAGAAAGAAATATGACAAAGCATTTAAGTCGAAGGTTGCCATTGAAGCGTTGCGCGGAGAGAATACTCTGCAGGAAATATCGGCAACCTTTCAGGTGCATCCAAACATGATAGCTCAATGCAAAAAAGAGCTTGTTGATAAAGCCGAAACGAACTTTGAAAAAAAAGGGAAGGACCAAGCAAAGGAAAAAGAGCTTGAGGTCAAGGTCGATTCCTTATATAAACAAATTGGAATACTGCAGGTTGAGAAAGAATTCCTAAAAAAAAAGTACCGTCAAGTTTACGGCAGAGAGCCGGACTTGTAGATCCCAAAAATCAGGAACTCTCAATAGTTCAGCAATGCAAGTTATTAAATATCAGCTGGTCTGCCTATTATTATGTACCCGGTCAAACTGACGATGAAAGATCGATTGCGATACTAACAGCCATTTTAGAAGTTCTGCAAAAAAGACCGTTTTATGGGTATAGAAAAGTAGCACTGGAATTGGTCGATATGAACGTAACCCGCAAATAAGTTAGATTGATTATGAAGCGGGCCGGTTTGCGAGCAGATTACCCGGGGAAAAGGACTACGATACCAGCAAAGTATCATAAAAAATATCCATATCTCCTTCGAAATAAAATAATACGATTTCCGAATCAGGTATGGGCAACTGATATACCTATATTCGACTTTCCGGTGGTCATGTGTTTTAGGTAGCGATAATTGACTTGTACACACGCAAGATTTTAGCCTGGCGGTTATCAAATACGATAGATTCAGAGTTCTGCATTTCTGCGTTAAAAGAAGCAATTGAGCATTATGGCATCCACGGATCTTTTTGAAAAAGGTGTATTGGCAAAAGGGCTCACTATACTTCGCGCGCGGAAGAAATTAGTTAAAAAATAAGAGAAATGATTTAAAATACGTACATAATGAGTTATGTTTATACGTATGGAGGATTAATATGGAAACTAAATTAACCTTAAAACTAGATAAAGCTGTTATTCATTCTGTCAAAAAATATGAGTAAAAAGAAATTTATTGATTTAGATATTATTTTAGATCTTTTATGTAAAAGAGACCCTTTTTATCAATATGCAGCTGAAATATTTACTCTAGGTGATACAAAAAAAATTGACCTTGTAACAACTTCGTTGGTATTCGCTAATGTGTTTTATATTTTAATAAAAATATTAGGAATAAGTAAAGCCAAAGAATTGTTAAGAAAATTAAGAATTATTTTGACTGTTGTCTCTGTTGATGAAAAAGCAGTGGATTTAGCACTAAATTCAAAATTTAATGATTTTGAGGATGGATTGCAATACTTCACAGCTAGAGAAAATAAAATTACTATTATACTTACTCGAAACGTAAAAGATTATAAAGAAAAAGATTTAAGAATACAAACCCCACAAGAATATTTAAAAACAATTATAAAATAGTAAATTAGAACAAGACTGGACACGATCACCGAAACTAAATAATAGCAAATTATCAGATAGTTTTAAGGATAACTATGTGCTATAATCAGTATAGAGCTAAGTATGAGAATGGTTAAGTGAATTAATGATAAAAGATAATATTCAACGGAATACAGATAATAAAGCATCTGTTTTTTTAAAATCAACAAGTTGTAGAACTTGTGGAAAATATTAAAGAGGAGAAAAAAATGACAGATCGTACAAGACTTGTTTTAGAAGAATTTATTAAATTAACTACTGAAGAAAGGTCAGAGTTAGTTGATCAAATGAATGAATTTATTGATTCTAAAACTCTGTCTGAAAAACAGAATTCTAAAGGAAAGGTTCATAAATTTATTAATGCTGTTGTTTTGGGTCCATTGGGTTCAAAGGGTCCTCAATGTGGCGTTAAATTACTCTAACAACTACTTCAACTCGATATTTCCTTTGTCACATTTTGTGCTATTGTGCTTATTTCAGTGAAAGTCCTATTGAAATTCAAAATAAAAAGTTAAACTGTCTCAATACACTTGTTAAAACGCTAAAAGTACAATATATTGTACTTGAGAGGTGAAGTATGAATGCAGTATCTTATTCAGATTTAAGACAAAATCTCAAAAGCTTTATGGATCAGGTTTATTCTGATCATGAACCTTTAATTATTACACGAAAAAACAATGAAAACTTAGTATTAATATCCATAGATGAATACAATAGTTTAAAAGAAACTAATTATTTATTAAGTAATGAATCTAATGCAGAGCATCTTCGGAAATCTATAAAACAATTTCATGCAGGTCAGATTAATACAAAAGATTTATTAAAAGATGAATAAAATATTTACAGATGAAGCTTGGAAAGATTATTTATATTGGTTTGAGACTGACAAAAAACAGTTAAAAAAAATAAATAAATTAATAAAAGAAATAGATAGAACTCCATATGAAGGAATAGGAAAACCAGAACAATTAAAATTAAATTTACAGGGTTTTTGGTCTCGTCGAGTTGATCATGAGCACAGAATAATATATAAAATTGAAAATGAAAGTATTATTTTTATCGCGTTTCGTTATCATTACTCTAAATAAAAATATTCCTCTAACAACAATTTCAACTTGATAATTCCGTTGTCAAATTTTCCTTAGCCTATATTCAAAGAATTACCAAAGAGGTTATAAGTTTATATATTTTTATGCAGGTTTATTTGCTAAGATATGTTAAAATATGAATTATAATCCTTGGAGGACTATATGAAAGTTGCGTTGTTTGCGTTTACTGGTTCGCTACCTTGTTTTTCTCATGCTTTATTAAATGTTTTGGACATGAATGAAAGAGGTGATACTGCTATCCTTATTTTAGAAGGGGCATCCGTTGCTTTACTGCCCGACTTATTGGATCCATCAAAGCCGTTTGCCGCTCTGTTTAAGAAAGTTGTAGATAACAAATATTTAGATTGTGTTTGTAAAGGTTGCGCTGCCAAGATGGGAACATTAGAAGTTGCTCAAAAAGCTTCTTTGCCTATCAATGGTGATATGAGTGGCCATCCTCCTATGAAGGATTACCTTGATAAGGGGTATACGATTATTACGGTGTAAGGTATTACCTGATACAAAAATCATAAACTTTATAATTCAAGGTTCATTCCGGAGGTACAACTATGTCACAATCCTTTTGTAAGGTGCTTGCAACGAGCTTTGGTATTCTTGCCTTGTTGGCTGGAAATCAACGTGCCTTTTCACAAGCAAACCCTCAATTAAGTGCTGAGAATTCTGATCCAATTAAGCTCGGTTGTTTCCTGAAGAGGTTGTGACGAACATTAAGACTGGTGGCAACAAGAAAGTTTTTGCGAAAGCTGGCTACAAAACCTTGGTTGGTGGTAGCTATCGCAGTATGTGGTGGGTTTTTCATAATAAGCATGGTGCCTTTGCTGCTCGTGGTGTGCATGGCCAAACTATCTATGTAGATCCGTTAGCGCAGATGGTCATTGTTCGTTTTTCGTCTTTCCCCACAGCGGCGAATGCTCAGATTGATCCGACAACTTTGCCGGCTTTTCAAGCAGTTGCCGAGTATTTGATGAAACAATAATATCTTTAGCTTGGTTATATTTTAGTAAGGGTTTAAAATTAAATTAATCTTTATCGAATATTTCTTTCGTATTTTGCTGAATTGTGATGTATAATAAAAGAATCTATTGTGCAAAGGGGTTTTTTAAATGCTATTAAATAATCCGGAAGCGACTACTAAAGCATTGAAGATGTTACGATCGGGTGAGAACTTTCAATGGTATTTTATTCCTTTGTTTGCTTTTGTTGTGTATATCTACGTTACCGAGATCGAACGTAAAAATTGGAAGGGTATTGCAGCAGGACTTTCCTTGTATGCTACCCATTGGTTTGTCGAGATTGTAAATGCACTGATTCAGCATTTTACTGGGCATTCTTTATGGACGGTTCCTACCGGAACAAGCTTTCTTCTTCTTGTTGGGGTTGGCTGGGAGCTGTCGATGATGTTTTCGGTTGCAGGAGTTATTTTTTCTAAGCTTCTTCCCTTTGATTCAAAAATGAAGATTTTGGGAATTAATAATCGTATTGTGTTTGCTGTCGGGAATGCAGCCTTCTTTTCAATTTTTGAAATTTTTCTTGCTATGACACCTGCTTTTGTATGGGTGTATCCGTGGTGGGGTTCTCTTCCTGTCTTTATTACTGTATACATTCCCTTTTTCCTTATGTGCAATTTTGCTTATGATTGGAAGCCACGAACACAACGGGTTGTTATTGGCTCGCTTGTGTGTGTAGATGTGCTAG
>DATESJ010000277.1:0-3609 GCA_035270885.1 Sedimentibacter sp.
TAAAGCTAAAAAGTTAGAACAAATCAAACCGTCACTAACACCTGAAGTAGAAAGTATTATTTCTGATGATTATGTTAATGATATGAAATGTACAAACGAGGATATTGAAAAGCTTATTGAGTATGGAAAAATATATGGCATTTAATTGGTTCTAATGTTCAGAAAACATTTGATAATAAGAATATAGATCATCTTACAGCAGAAGAATTAAGAACAAAAGATGGAATAGTTATAAAGGTAATAGATAAAGTGGATAATAGGCAAAAGGTAGCTTAATCGTTCCTAGCTTAGGTAAATATCATATTACACTTGAATCAACTGACACAAGTGGTATACTTATTATCAAAGGAATCATATTCTATCCTAACTAACAATAATATAATAACAACTTTAGGGGTGTGTCATGAAAATCTTTAATCACTGTATAATAATGTTAATAATTTTTTCTGTATTATTTACTTTGACAACTATTGGATTAGAATTAATTGAAGGATATAAAATAACGACAACCTCTTATTATGGTTTAAAAAACATAGGTTTTAGTTTTATATTTTATATTTATATGTTTTGTCTCATAGTCTATTTCTTTACATTTTTCCCTATAATTTTAATTATTAACAAGTATATTAGAAGTAAATTGGTTATTAGGATGTTTGTATATTCATTGTTTGCTGTATTAAGTGGAATATGGGCTTTTAATGAACTTTATGGCCATGCAAATGGTTCATTTATTACAGGATATGAGTTAAATATTAACAGTGCTATCATTCTTTATGGTTTAGCAGGATTAATATATTCTATATTGGATTATTATTTCGACAGAAAAACATGTTAAAAAATGTTTATGATTAATTGATATTTGAAATACTATGAGGTTGTTGATTTAATATAAACAATTAAAACGCAAAAAGGAGAAAAATATGTATAGTATGTATAGAAAAAAACTGTTTATTTTTATTTGTTTAATAACAATTTTATTGATGGGATGCAATAAAAATGATGATCCAGGTGATTTGACTCAAGGTGGTACAACTCAAGATGTACCAAATAATGGCTCTATTCAAAATGATAAATTAAAAATGTTTAATGTTGATTTTCAAGATGATGTATATTTTCTAATGGGTATGGATTATACATTATTTCAAAAAATCATAGAAGATGAAGCGATTGAAATCTATGAAGAAGATTCAGAAGAAAGGATGAGCGAGCACTATTATCAATTTAAAAATGGTATAGGTGTTAATATCAATAATAATCAGGTCACTTCAGTTGGAACTTTCTATTACGATGATTCTATTGAATTTCCTGTTCCGACATTGTTAGGTATAAATGGAGATGATGATTATGAGTCTGTTATTAGTAAATTGGGAACACCTTTTAATGATGATAAAGAATCAACTCCACCTTCATTAGTGTATTTTGTTCGTTATATGACATATGTAAAAATTTTCTTCGACTCTGAAACAGGAAAGGTATCTTATATGGGTTGCTTTCAACAATAATACTAAGTCAATTCTAGGAGCAGACATTTGAGTGAATGTTATATTAACTCAAAGGGCAATCCCCAAAATTGCATTTATTCATTGGAACAATAGGATTGATTTATGTTCTGATATGATAGACTAAAGGTTTCCTAAAAAAGTTTTTCAAATAACTGGTATTACATGATATATCCACCTGTATATCCTATTAGTTAGTATTGATGATAAAGTTTATTGGATATATAATAACGTATATATAAAAGTATATATACGAGGGATATAACATGGCAAAAAAGATACTGATTTTAACATTTCTTTTATTGATTATATTATCAACGAGTACAGCTGTAACTTATGTTAATGCTAATATTCAAAATGATACTGCTGTTATTGGTAACGAACAACTAATTAAACAAGAACTACCTGATGATAGGCCGGAAAATAAATTAGTTCAAAAAGATGATATTGAAAAGAATGTTGCACAAACCGATATAACTAGTATAGGTAAGGTTGAGTATACTATAACTGAAGCACTTGAACCTATCGAAGTAAAAATAAATAAAAGAACTATAGACCCAAATAAACCAATGATAGCTATAACATATGATGATGGACCATCAAAATATACATCTGAAATATTAAACGTGTTAAATGAAAATAATTCATCTGCAACTTTCTTTGTATTAGGCTCAAGGGTAAACAGCAATAAGGATATTTTAAATCAAATGCTTGAAGATGGTAATCAAATAGGTAATCACAGCTATAACCATAAAAATCTAACAACAATAAGTGATAAAGAATTGTACAAGCAAATTAAAGGAACAGATGATTTGATTTATATAGCTACAGGTTATACACCATCGGTTATGAGACCGCCATATGGCGCAACAAATAAGGAATTAAATAATAAAATACCAAAGCCAATTATTAAATGGTCAATTGATACACGAGACTGGGAGAATAGAAATGCTGAATTTATTACTAGAACAATTCTTGAAGATGTAAAAGACGGTGATATAATACTTATGCATGATATATATGACAGCACTGCACAAGCATCTAATATAGTAATTCCAGAGTTAATAAAAAGAGGCTTTCAACTTGTAACAGTAGACGAATTATTCGAATATAGAGAATCTACAATTACAGCTGGAGAACAATATTATAATGTCTATAAATAACTATTAACGTCTACTGTAATTGATAGGAATCTTATAAAGAAATTCTTAAATTAAAAGTAACGGTAACTAAAGAAATATTTAAAATAGTGCATTAAAAAAACTACAAAAATTAACAAAAACTCTTTTGGTTTGCTAAATTTGTGATGGGCAGCACTACATCAAGAAGAACTTAGAGAAGTATGGTATTTGGCTCAGCAACAAAAAGAATTATTCCCTATAGACCCAATAAAATAGGAGGTGTTTAGCATGAAAATAGTTGAAATGCCACAAAATGTAAGAGAGTATTTTGCAACTGGACCAAGGAGAATAAAAAAGGTTACAGCTAATGAAGATTATACTTTGACAAATGATGAAATAAGACTTTATGATATGAATGGTATGTTATATGGTGTGTTTGAAGTTCTAAAGGATAAAGGGAAATTTAAAGAGGTTTTTATAGATGAATTTGGTAACATCGCATGGGATATAGATAAAGATGTAGATTCGAATATTCATTGGAATAATAGGATTGATTTATGTTCTGATTCAGTGTATTTAGAATCAAAACCAGTAAATGCAGGCTAATTATGCAAATGATAAATATGTATAGTAAATAAATTCCAGCTATTTTATGCTTGATATATAAACAGTAATATACTATAATGAAATAGTTGAAGATAAATATTGGTTTGTATTCATTTACGCATGATTTACGCACGGTCTGAAGTTAGAAAATTGGAATTATCAATATATAGTGTTTGAAACGTTGGAATTAGTACTATATATAGTGTATTTGAGACAAATTGAAACACGTACATCAATTATGCAAGAGATAAAAAATATAATGTTAAAATTGGAAGAGTTGCAGAAATGCGGCTCTTTTATTTTGCTTAAATAATTTTAAAAATCTTGTAGGGAAAATATTCTTTCAAACGTTATATAAGTAAGAGCAAAAAAGGCTCTATAAA
>DATESJ010000278.1:0-2549 GCA_035270885.1 Sedimentibacter sp.
AAGTTTTCTTTCATGGCTGGCTTACAGTCTGCAAATGAAATGGCGACTAAGAGTTTTTCGTTGGTTTCCAGCAATGATTTAAAAATAATTAATCCATTTACTAAAATGTTTCCTAATGTAAGTGATACAAAGGATATGCAAATTCTTATAGATACCCATAACAAACTGCCAATATTTGAAACCGTGTATCCTGAATGTCACTTTGGAAGATTGATTCATCTAACAGCACATGCTAATTTTATAGATACTGTACCGTCTGAGACGAATGTTCCTATCTATGAAGGGAAATTTATAGAACAGTATGATGCTCGATTTTCAACATTTGATATGGTAGAAGATGAAAAAAGATATTCCGCAAAGGCTTCTTCACTTAAAAATATAGATAATGGCAACGGTAAGCCTCTCCCTGTAAGTAGATATTTTGTGCAAAAAAGCTTATGGGAAAAATATGAATTGCAGTATCCAGAAAATTACTCTCTATGTTGGCGTAGTCTAACATCTAGTACAAATGCTAGAACAACTTTAGCGATGATATTGCCAAGATGTCCTACTAGTCAGTCTATACAATTGCTACAAACCGAGAGTGAATTAGATTTACTAATGTTACTAGGACTATTTAATTCAATTCCATTTGATTACTTTGTTCGCTTAAAAATGCCGGGAATTGATTTAACACAAAGTGTAATTAAGCAGATTCCTGTTCCGCCTAAGACTGCATATGAGCAAAATATAGTGTTTTTAGGTGAAAAAGCTTCTTTAGAAACACATATAATATCTCATTTGTACTATATGTTAAGTAATGAGCCATTAGTTTCAAAATTATTAGAAAACCTAGCCTATCCAATTTATGAAATTGATTTTAGCTTTAACCGTTTGACAGTTAGAAAAAATCTAGATAAATTATTTGCACAGGCTTACGGATTAAGTGAGAGTCCACTAAAAAAAATTATAAAAACATTTCCTAAATATTGAAAAAATGATACGGTTAATATCCGTATCATTTTTTATAGTAGTCCAAATAGTTTGGAATTTCTTCCTGAGCCATTACGAGCTACAACATAGCTTTGAGATTTTAAGTTTTCAATCTGGTCTTCTTCTAATACTGATAAAGAATAATAATCAGTTCGTATTTTTTCAAAAATCATTATTTTGAAGCGCATCCAGTCATCCCCATGAACTTTGTGTAACTTAATGGTTCCATCTGAATTTTGTCCTCTTAATTGAATTCTCCAAGAACCGTTATCAGGAGCAAATTTAATAGTACATGGAGTATAATCTATTCCGTTATAATTAATAGTTATATCTTTTGATATTGTGCCATCCTCTGGATCAATATCAAAAAAAGCAATACCGCCAAGCATGAACTCTGAATTATCGGTTTCATATCTACTTCCGGCTGCAGATCCTCCAGATATGGACCCTAACTTAGATAAATCGAGAATATTTCTTGATCCACCAGTCATAGCTCTTGTTTCAAACCAAATTCTTTCCGAAGCATTTGTTTCTACAATTTCTTCAGTTGCTTGTACAGGTTGTGCATTTCGAGGCGGGTGAATAATTGCACCAGTTGGTACGCGTTGTATTCTAGGTGCTTGCACACCAGCTTGGGTACCAAAAAGAGGAGTTTGGGTGATTCCATTTCGAATATTTCGCCTTCTATTTATAGACAACATTTGTATACGTACCTCACTACGAATATAATCAGCTTCTAACAGTTCTATTAAGTCATTTTCAGATGTAATTTTTTTTGAACATTCGTATGCGTTACTACTATAATGAGCAATTAAGCGATTCAATGAATTATTATATTCTTGTGCAGTAGAATCGGCATTATTGACTTCGAAACAATTGGCACTTTCAAAATTTGTCCAAAGTCCACCACTTGTAAAATTGTTAGAACCAATAGAAAACCACGTTTTTGTATCATCACTTAAAGTATATATTTTTGAATGAAATGTAGTGGCAGGATTCTCTGAATGAATGATGTAAAGAGCGTCACATAAATTAAATAGATTTAATAATGCTTCATAAGAGGTGCCATATAAATCAATCCCAATGAAGGCTTCAATGTACCCCCCTTGTTGCGAAAAATACTCCATTGCAGGCTTTAACCTCAATACTCCGCTGTTTTTTGCAAATGCAGAAAAAATAGTAAACTTGGTATAACAATCTTCTTCTAATTTTGAAATGATTATATCACCAAGTTGACCGTCAAATGGTTGGTTAAGAATTGACATTAAATTATCCCCCTAACATGATTTTAATTAGCTCGTTGCAGAACTCTACAACTCGCATATTTACTACATTTTAATCTATTGAAATGGCTAGATTCCCCCCATTTTGGGTATATATACAGTACTAAGATGTGTATAACTCAAAATGAAAGAAAGGAGAATCCTATGCCAGTTTCAGCGAAACAATTAAACTTTTGCAACATTTCTAATAACTTCGATACTTTCTATAATCAAAATCAAGATAATTTACTTTCTTTACTTGATGAATTTATTAATATTAGTGATTTTATTCCTTTTTCTTTTTATCAAAAATAT
>DATESJ010000279.1:0-6717 GCA_035270885.1 Sedimentibacter sp.
GGTGTTACATATCCATAACCTTTTGTTTTTGCATCATTGATGGCTGCCTCTACACGGCTGTAGCTCTTTCTTGTTTTTGACAAATCTCCAATCAGCTTAAGAATCTGGTGTTCTCCCGTAATTTCTTCACCAGACAATTCACTTATAACCTTGTAATAATATGAATTGTCTAAATCAATTCTTAAATTGATTTTTCCTGTTCCAAGTTCAATATCCTTAACATAAAAGTCTTCGACATATTCATTTTCTTCAGAGAATATATTATCAGCGTTAAAATCGCTTAATTTGTAATATTCTTCGAAATCATCCTTTAGAATATTAATTAAGTCTCTCTTCATTGAATAATCATATGATAATCCATCGAACCATTTAGGTAGATCCACATTGATTTCTTTGATAGGGAATTCATAAAGAACATTTTCCAAAACATTTTCAATATCATCTGTTTGTAAATTCATGCAGTCCACAATTAATACAGGAGCATCATATTTTTCCTTTAACTGAAGAGATAAGGCCTGTGTGTTTTCATTAGTAGGATGAGTAGTATTTAAAATAATAACAAAAGGCTTGTTAATTTCTTTTAGTTCCCTTACCACTCTTTCTTCTGCCATTATATAATTATCCCTGTTAATGTCTGTAATGCTTCCGTCAGTTGTTACTAAAACTCCGATTGTAGAATGATCGTTTATTACTTTTTTTGTTCCTATTTCTGCTGCCTCTGCAAAAGGTATGGGCTCTTCATTCCAGGGAGTACTTACAAGTCTTGGCACTTCACCTTCCATATTTCCAATAGCTCCAGGAATCATATACCCTACACAGTCAATAAGTCTTAATTTTGCTTTTACGTTATTATTAAATGTTACAGCTACTGCTTCCCCTGGTACAAACTTGGGCTCTGTAGTTGTTACAGTCTTGCCTGTACCGCTTTGAGGCATTTCGTCCTTTGCCCTTTCCTTAGTATATTCATCTACTATATTGGGCAGCATCACACTTTCCGAAAACTTCCTTATAAATGTTGATTTACCGGTCCTAACCGGCCCTACAACACCAAGATATATCTCACCCTTGGTTCTTTTAGCTATATCCTGATATATATCTAAATTAGTGATAATAATCCCTCCCCTTGCAAATATGCACTATCGTATACAATTAATTTATATGCCTTGTTCAACATCTTTATTCCAAAAAAATAAAAAAAGAGAACAGAATTGTATTTCAACAATAACACTGTCCTCTTGCACCCCAATATAGTATGTCCTAACTGTCCAACATTCACTTATGAATCGAACAGCTTTTCTTATATCATGAAAAGCTTACTTTAACATTCTATAGCTTTTCTTCTTTTTTGTCGCGAAGCATTAATTTATTTACTGTTTCTTTTACATCGGCGTTGTTTTCTAAAATATCATACATGGCATCTACTATAGGCATATCTACCTTTAATTTTTTAGATAATGCATAGGCTGCATATGTGGTAGGAATTCCTTCAACAACCATTCCTATTTTTTTAATTGCTTCATCTTTTGATAATCCTTGACCTATGAGATAACCTGCATTCCAGTTTCTCGAATGCTTGCTGGTACATGTTACTATCAAGTCACCTATTCCCGACAGACCGTAAAATGTATGTACATCAGCCCCCATAGCAATTCCAAGTCTTGCTATTTCAACTATTCCTCTGTTCATCAAAGCTGCCTTTGCATTGTCTCCATATCCTATACCGTCGGATATTCCGGCACCAAGAGCTATAATGTTTTTAAGTGCTCCGCCTAACTCTGCGCCGATTACATCTTCGTTTGTGTAAACTCTAAAATATGTAGACATAAATGCATCCTGTATTTCTTCTGCCACATCTTTGTTTTCGCATGCAATAGTAATTGCTGTAGGCATTGAAAGACCAACTTCTTCAGCATGGGATGGTCCTGATAAAACTGCAAATGTGCAGTTTTTAGTTTCTTCTTTTACAATGTTTGAAACTAAATCCATGGTGCCTATTTCAATACCCTTAGATGCATTTATAATAATTTTATCTCTTTTATATTCATCCTTTATTTGCTTTAATACTCCCCTAACCATTTGGGTAGGTATTACTAATAATAAAATTTGTGCATCCCTAACAGCTTCATTTATATCTGAAGTAAAGACTATATTTTCTGGTATTTGTACTTTGGGAAGATATTTTTTATTAACTCTTTCAGTTCTTAAAGTTTGGCATTGATTTTCATCTCTTAGCCACACTGTTACCTTGTGTCCATTTTCTGAAAGGAGTTTTGCAAGTGCTGTACCCCAGCTACCTCCTCCAAGAAGTGTTATATTTTTATTCAAAACATCATCTCCTAAAATTTATTTTCGTTTCCCTTCATAAGTCGTTTAATATTATCTTTATGTCTGTAAATAGACATAGTGGCAACAAATAAACAAAATAACAATAATTCTAAATCAAATGGATGAATAAATAAAATTGCCACAATAGGTGCAGATGCCATTCCGAAAATAGAGCCAAGGGAAACTGTTCTTGTAAAGATAATAATCACCACACCAAATACTAAACATATTAATGTAAGCTGTAAATTTACAAATAGCATAACACCAACAGTTGTGGCAACACCTTTTCCTCCTCTGAAATTAAGAAGAACAGGCCAATTGTGTCCGATTATGGCGCATGCCCCGGCTATATAAGCACCTGTCTGTCCTCCGAAACTTCTACCAAGTATTACAGCAACTACACCTTTTAGAACATCACCTAAAAAAACCATTATACCAATTTTTTTGCCGAATGCTCTTATGGCATTTGTTGTGCCTGCATTGCCACTGCCATAATCTCTCACATCTTTTTTAGTTAATGTTTTTCCCAATATATAAGCAAATGATATATTGCCTATAAAATAGGCTATAATTGCTAATAATACATACTTCATATTTTTTTCTCACTTCTGTTTCTAAATTCAATTACAATTGGTGTTCCTTTATATTCAAAAGATTCTCTAATTTTATTTTCTATATATCTTTGATATGAAAAATGAACAATTTCCTTGTCATTTACAAATATTAAATACTTTGGAGGATTTACTGCTACCTGGGTGCCGTAATAAAGTTTAAGTCTCTTACCCTTAACAGTTGCAGGTTGATTCATAAGAACTGCCTCTGTAAGAATATCATTCAATACTCCAGTTGAAACTCTTAAATTTCTGAAACTATAAACTTCATCAACCGTATCAAGGATTTTATTAACTCTTTGTCCTGTAAGAGCTGATACTGTCATAATTGGTGCATATGTAGCATATGCAAATTTTTGTCTTATATCATCTGTAAATTCCTTGAAAGTTTTGTTGTCTTTCTCTATAAGGTCCCATTTATTAACAACAATAATCATACCCTTATTATTGTCATGAGAGTATCCTGCGATTCTAATATCCTGCTCAGTAATTCCCTTGTCTGCATCAATTACTAATATACATATATCTGCCCTTTCAACGGCGGTGAATGCTCTTAGTACACTGTACTTTTCAACAGTTTCCAAGACCTTGCTCTTTTTTCTGATACCAGCTGTATCAATAAGAGTATACTTCTGTCCATTGCTTTCAAATTTTGTGTCGATGGCATCTCTTGTAGTTCCCGGTATATCACTTACAATTACTCTGTCTTCCCCTATTATTCTATTTATTATAGAAGATTTGCCTGCATTTGGCTTTCCTATAACAGCTATTTTAATACTGTCGTCTTCTTCATCTGTATTCATTGTTTCATCAAATTTTGATATAATTTCATCCAACAAATCACCAATCGCTAAAGCTTCAGAAGAAGATACGGCTATAGGGTCTCCCAAACCTAAATTGTAGAATTCATAAATGTTGTCTTCATTTACAAACCTATCCATCTTATTAACAACTAAAATTATATCCTTTTTTGCTTTTCGAAGCATTTGCGCTACTTCAGTATCAGCAGCGGTAACACCTTCCTTGCCGTCTACCATAAACAAGACAACATCAGCCATTTCTATGGCTACTTCCGCTTGAACACGCATTTGGGCAAAAATTGTGTCTGTTGTGTTAAGCTCAATTCCTCCGGTATCTATTAAAGTAAAATAATTATCAAGCCATTCACATTCTGCATAAATTCTGTCTCTTGTAACTCCGGGAGTATCTTCCGTGATGGATATTCTACTTCCGGCAATTCTATTAAAAAGTGTTGACTTGCCAACATTTGGTCTACCAACAATTGTTACTATAGGTCTTCCCATTTCTTCCTCCGTTTATTTAACGATTAAACTAAGCAAAGTATCTCCGTCTACATCGCAAACTTCTACACTTGTATTTAATTCTTTTTCTAAATTTTCAATTTCCATATCATCTAACATTACAAGATTATCATTAATCATATTTCCTGGCAAAATAATATTTTTATAATTTTTATCCTTAAGTTGCTCAATAATATCTTTTCCAGTTGTAAGTCCTGATACAGTTATTCTATCACCAAAATAATTATTTATAATTTTAACAACATTAATTTTTACATTAATTTTATTCATAATTATTTTTGATATTTCAATCATTAGTTCATAAGCAGCAAGGCCTGTCACAAAAGTAATTTCATCATTTAATACTTCTTTATATTTGATGTTTTTAACCTTGTCTTCAACTTGGTTTTTAAACAATCTGCACATGCCTATTCCATTTTCTAATTGATCAAAATCTTCATAATCTTCATAGGCAGGAAAATCATTTTCGCTTTGGATATAAAATTCATCTGCTATAAAAATAAATCTCGTTCTTATGTTTTTCAATAATTGCTTCTGCAGATCAGTAACCTGACTTACTACAGCTGATGCACTTTCTTTGTCAAATGGTTTTAGCTCTATAAGTTTTTCCCTGTGTTTAGTAAGTCCTACAGGAACAACTGCAACACTTCTAAGTCCTGGATGTAGTGATGATAAATCATTTATAGTCTTAGAAAGCTGCGCCCCATCATTAACATCTCTAACCAGTACAATCTGACAATCAACTGTTATTTTGGCATCAATGAGTTTTTTTAAGTATTCAAGAATATCAATATCCTTATCATTGCCCATCATATACTTCCTAAGCTCAGAATCAGTAGTGTGGACAGATACTTTTATAGGACTGATTTTATACTTAATAATTCTGTCAATTTCATCATCAGTTAAATTTGTGAGAGTTATAAAATTGCCATACAAGAAAGATAGTCTTGTGTCATCATCCTTCAAATAAAGGGTTTTTCTCATACCTTTTGGCATCTGATCAATAAAACAAAAAATACACTTATTTGAACATACCTTTATATTGTCCATAAGAGGATTTTCAAATACAATTCCTATATCTTCATCGTATTCTTTTTCAATTTCAAGCTCCCAAATTTCTCCGTCTTTCTTTTTTATTTCAAAATTAACTAGATCGTCTGAAATTTGGTACTTGTAGTCTATGTAGTCTTTAATTTCTGAATTATTTACAGTTAATAATTCATCACCGGCTTCTATTTCTAATTCTTCTGCTATAGAGTTTTTTAATACTTTAACAATTAGGTTTTTCATTCTTTTATCCTTTAAATTTAATGATAAATTATTATATCATATCATGACAATCCACTGCAATGTTATTTTTTCAAGCATGTGGGCATTGTGGGATAGTATCAGGCTGGGGACGGAATTTTGAGGTCCGTCCCTGGAATTCCAAGGTCCGTCCCTGGAATTCCTTCTTGTATAATTAGTAATTTTTGCTATAATATAAGTATCTAATAATAAATAATGAGGTGGAATATGAAATTCAATGATTATGAATATGTAAGACCTGATTATGATAAAATCAGAGATCAGTATTTAAGTTTAATTAATGATTTCAAAAATGCAACAACTGCTGACCAACAATATTTATTCCTTAAAAAAATAAATGCCTTGTCAAAAGAAGTTGAAACAATGGGACAATTGGTCTATATTAGAAACTCTATCAATACTACAGATGAATTTTATGATAGTGAAAAAGACTATATGGATATGACTTCACCTAAATTTCATGGTTTGAGGGTAGAATTTTACAAATCATTATTAAATTCAAAATTTAAGGAAGAATTAAAAGAAAAAATTCATCCTCAACTAATCACTTTGGCAGAAATCGAAATTAAATCATTTTCTGATGAAGCAATTCCTCTTATGCAAGAAGAAAACAAGCTCATAAGCGAATATGATAAACTTGTGTCTTCTGCAAAAATAAATTATGATGGCAAAATATTAAACTTATCGCAAATGCAGCCCTATATGGAATCCAAAGACCGCAGTGTTAGAAAAGAAGCTTATGAAAAATGGAGCGACTTCTTTAAAGAAAATGAAGAGAAATTTGACTTAATTTATGACAATATAGTAAAAGTTAGAAATCAAATAGCTTTAAAATTGGGATTTGAAAACTTTACAGAACTTGGATATTTAAGGATGGGAAGGTCAGATTACAATTCTAAAGATGTAAAACAGTTCAGAGAACATGTATTAAACTACATAGTGCCTATTTCTAATGAATTAAGAGAGCGACAAGCAAAGCGTATAGGAGTAGATAAATTTGAATATTACGATATTCCTTTGAATTTTATATCAGGAAACCCAAGCCCAAAAGGAAACAAGGAATGGATAATGGAGCGAGCAAAAAAGATGTATGAAGAATTGTCTCCTGAAACCCATGAATTTATTAACCTAATGATTGATAGAGATTTATT
>DATESJ010000280.1:0-4163 GCA_035270885.1 Sedimentibacter sp.
CATTTAAGGGAGTTGTTAAATTGAAAAAGATACTTATATTTACTTTAATCTTGGCAATGGCATTTACTGCAGTAATTTACGCTGCACCGGGAGATACAAACGATCCAATCGTTGTTCTCAGCTATTTGAATGACCGTATCAAAGCATTAATCAATGCCTACAAATTAGACGATATTGAAGATTTGCAGAAAAAGGTTGATAACTTAGCTTCATCTACAGGTTCTGGAGGTTCTTCAACTGCATTAGAAGTAGTTGAAATCAAAACAGGCGAAAAAATAATTGCAGGAGCAGGAACTGAGCTTATATTAAGAGGCGGCAAAGCTTTTATAATAGGAAGCGAATTAGGCGGCATTACAAATGTTACTGCTGGCAAGGATTTTGTTTCAGGAATGGAATTTGTTGCAAATCATTTAATGATAGTTCCAAGAGGTGACGGACGCGGCGCCTACACCAATGATTATGCAATATTTATGGTAAGAGGTGCATACGAAATAATCAAATAGGAATTCTGGGGACGGACCTTAAAATTCTGGGGACGGACCTTGAAATTCCACATGCGAAATAATTAAATAGTAAATAAGTTTGGGACACGCCTTCAAGCGTGTCCCTTTTCCATAGCCCTAACTTACAAATATTTTCCAAGCCAATTTATACTTTCTTCCATCATATTTGTTGTAACAAAATGATTTAATCTGGGATATTCAATAAAACCTATTCTTTCTTTATCACTATACAATTGGTTTATTTTATCATAAAAAATTCTTTGGCTGTTAATCGGCACAACTATATCACTGTCACCGTGCAGCAATAATATAGGTCTATCCTTCAACAAATCCAAATGATTCATAGGGTCCATTTCATTAACTTTTTTAGTAAGTACTTCTAATTCTTCGGTTATCGGAATATCAATATTCTTATTGAAATTTTCCCACCCTAAGGAACCGTTTAATACAATCAGTGTCTTTATATTTTTGTTGTGTGTAAAAATACCTCCAGCAGTAAAACCGCCCATGGAATTCCCTGTTACTGCAATTCTATTGGGATCTGCATTATATTTTAATACCATTTCTCCTACAATAGTGCTGTACTCTTCCATGTTGCTAAATATAACATCCCAGAAATATTCCGTCGAAGCATCCATGCCATAATCAGATAGCGCATTTCTTTCCCCGTGATATATAGCATCCGGAATTACAACCTGATATCCTACAGAAGCTAATATAAATCCTCTTAACCGCTGTAATTCTTTATTTGAACTCCAGCCATGATAGAATACGACTGTAGGTATTGGTTCATTAACTTCTCTTGGTCTAAAAATTATAGCCGGTATGTCCTTTATCACTACTCTTTCTTCAACAATATTATTTGATTTCATATAATCAGTCATAAAAATCTCCTCCCTATATTTCTTGCTCTTCAAGCCATGATATTAACCCCTCTTTAGTAAATGGATCCATATGACCAAACAAAGCTGAATTAAAATCAATTCCTTTAAAATCATTTATTAAACTTATTAACTTTTCCTTGTAATGTTTCATTTCACCATGGTGGAAATCTTCACTAATTATATCTCCGATAAAAATCACTTTTTCTTCAGGAATATATGCAACAACACAATCATCCGCATGTGAGCTTTCTAATCTCATAAGTTGGCATGTGATTCCCCCTAAATCAAGAGTAAGTCTTTCATCAAAAACAATATCTGCAGTTCTAACCCTAATCTCAGATAAATCATTATACTCTTTTCTAATCATGGTATCGCAAAACTCTATATCAGCACCTGTTTCAAGTCTGTTTTTCATATCTTCATCAGTCCATTTCCAGCTGCACATATCATTTAATATATCATTTGTTCTTTTGCATGCTATGGAAACAGCATTCAGACTGCTCATTCCAAATGTATGATCCCAATGCGAATGTGTGATTGCAACAAAATTAGGGTAAGGCATCTCTAAAGATGAAAGCTCATCTATAAACAAGTCAACATGCTTTTTAGAATTCCCGCTATCAACCATAAGTGAAAATTTATCCCCTTTTATATAACCTAAAATAGGTCTATCCGTTTCCTCATTGTGGGGCAAATAATAAATTCTATCTGTTACTTTTAACATACTTTCCATTAAAACCTCCGTAACTGTTTATTTCGTTAAATAAATTATAATGGAAATATTTAGATTATGCAACGTTTCTTACGATTGATTTTTTCAATAAAAACTGCTATGCTTTATTAAAAATCTAATATATGAGGTATGCTATGAACAGATGTCCTTGGTGTGGCAATGATGAATTATATATGAAGTATCATGATGAAGAATGGGGAGTACCCGTACACGATGATAGAAAACATTTTGAATTTTTAGTTCTTGAATCCGCTCAAGCCGGTTTAAGCTGGCTGACTGTTCTTAGGAAAAGAGAAAACTACAGAAAAGCTTACGATAATTTTAATGCCAACAAGGTTTCTGAATATGACGAGCTAAAGATAGAAGAATTAATGCAAAATGCAGGTATTATAAGAAACAGGAGAAAAATTGAAGCATCAATTAATAATGCCAAAAGATTTTTGGAAATTCAAAAGGAATTTGGAAGTTTCGATAGATACATTTGGAGTTTCGTTAATAATAAGGTTGTTGAAAATCATTGGAATGATATAAAAGAAGTTCCTGCTACCTCAGAACTTTCGGACAAAGTTAGCAAGGATTTTAAAAACAGGGGTTTTAAATTTTTGGGTTCTACAATAGTTTATGCCCATTTGCAAGCCACCGGTTTATTTAATGATCATTTAGTAGGCTGTTTTAAGTATTAAAATAGTCAAATATTAGGAAGTGGAACAGTAATGATAGGTCATACTGTCCCACTTCTCTACTGTGCTTATGTATAAAACAATGTGGAATCACCATAAACCACTTTCGTCATTACCTATGGGATTTGCCAATACACTCATACCTTTGGCTGCTACATAATCAGGGCAGCTTACAATATAAGCCTCGTCCCACAGCTCACCAAATATATGGAATCAATCGCCATTTAACTGCTTTTTTATACTCACTATACCCTTTTAGCCCATCAGTCAGAACTTTCTCTTCGCTGTCTATGCGGATTTTCAGCATAAATGGATAAAAAAGCATTACAATGAACCCAAACCATGATCCTAATACCAAGGGCGAAATAATGAAAATAAAAAGAGTAGCTGTATACATAGGATGACGTACTATTTTGTAAGGACCATAATCAATAAGCTTTTGATTATCTTGAATATTTACTGTTCGAGATGCATAAGCGTTTGTTTTTAATACATAAACAAAGAGTCCATATCCAAGTAAAACTAAAATGCAAGAAACTATAACCACAGCCAATGGTACATGTGACCAAGCAAATCGAAAATCAATACCTGGCAGGATAAAACCAATCAACAAAAGTAATGATGAAACTTTTATAACCGACTTCTGCTCTTCTTCAGTTTCTTTCATTTCCAATCTTTTCTCCAATAAGGCCGGTTCTTTTAAAAATAGAAATACGCCCAGTGCCATCATGGGCAGAAAAAGTACTGCCATGAAAGCCCACGCATTCCACCATGCAAATGTACCTGCAGATGCAAATAAAATAAATCCTGTACCAATAACCCCAACAACAAATTTTAAGACTGCATTTTTAAGAAGTTCCTTTTTATCCATAATATACGTCCCCTCAATTTCTATGTTATATTATTAATCCACTTTCGTGATTTCAACCTCATTAATCCTAATATAAACTTTACTACTTCCTCCAATATTGCTAATGCATATACAAGGTGTACAGGTAATTTAAATAGAAACGCACCCATTATAGTTAAAGGAACCCCTATAAACCACATGGTTAAGCCTTCTATTATCAGGGAACTTCTTGCATCTCCTGCACCACGTAATATACCAACTATTATTACCATTCCTAAAAATCGAATAACAAATATAAAGGAAATTATATAAAGCATTATTAAAGTACTAGACCTAACTTCAATAGAAATATTAAACAAATCTAATATTAGAGGAGCTGTTAACGCTAAGCTTAAGCCTAAAATTATACTGACAATTAAAGAAACTGCCATAAGTTTTTTCGCATAATCAACAGCTTGATCTTCTTTACCTTCTCCTATGCTATTACCAACCATTATTGCAGATGCACTTGCC
>DATESJ010000281.1:0-3346 GCA_035270885.1 Sedimentibacter sp.
AATTATTACATCCATTTTGTCGCCTACAAATTGTGAAATTATAGTATTAATATTTGAAGAATCTCCTTGTGCATCCTTGTAAGTTATTTCAACCTTGTCTTTTAATCCCTGTTCTTCTAAACCAATTATTATATATTCTCTAATTTGATTTAAAGATGGATGTTCAACAGGCTGAATTATTCCAATTTGAATTTTATCGCTACTATCTCCTGTATTGTTCCCTTTTGTTTCTGCATTTACTCCACATCCTGTTACTACGGCAGCTAACATTGCCATCACCATAATAATTACTACTGTCTTTTTCATATCTATTCTCCTTGAATTTTATTTACGCAGGGGAATTCAACAATTTATTTGCTCCCTTTGGTCGCATAAATTGAGAATTCTGTGCGGTTGACCTACCATCCATTTTTCAGAAAAGAGACTCTGAAAAATGGGGTTAGGTCATACGCAGGGGAATGCATCAAATTTGTTTGCTCCTTACGTCGCACAAATTTGGCATTCTGTGCGGTTGACCTACCAACCATTTTTCTGAAAAAGAACTCAGAAAAATGGGGTTAGGTCATACTAAATGTAGAGCAGCAAGTTTCCTCCGGATAACTTGCGTTTTTTCCGTTAATTATTATATCTGTTGCTTCACAACGCTCAGACTCATTATAAACACATTTAACCGCCATACATCCAATTTCTGTATTGCTTAGTGGTTCATTCACAGAGCTTCGCAAACCAGGCTTTTGTTCAATAAAAGTATCACAGCTTGTGGAACGACTTTCAAATGCCTTTTTGCCGTCTACGCTAATAGTAGGAACTGTACATCCTATTCTTTTGTTAAAGTAACAATTTGTTACTGTACACTTTATTTCCGCCATGGCATATCTCCTTTCATCGATGGTTTTTTTAGTTTATCCCAAAGATGTTTAATTATGCCTTTTCATTATCTGTAATATGCTAACAACAAATCTACCATTCTACCGTAACTTCTTACACCATCATGTTGATTGTTTGCTTTTAAATATGTATCATTTACTTTACTTGCCATATCAGCAACCTTGGTGTCAAACTGCTTCCAATAATTTTGTGAAAATTCCATATCTCTTCGCACATCCTCTGAATACAAATTATAAAGTTTTAAAAACTCATCATAATCTTCCGCATAAAGTGCATTCATTGAATGAATCAAGGCAGACATAGTTCCGCTGTAATAAAAATCATCGTATCCTGATTTAATACTTGCTAAGTATGATATGAAGTTTGCTTCATCTTCCCTCATAAATCCTCTTAAATGTACTAATTCATGAAGCATTACAGAAGGAATCTGATAAGGAGGTATGTGAACATTCACATTAGCTTCAAATGTATATGGGAAAAACATTCCCGTAATTCCTAAGTATGACATAAGCTTTGACTGTCTCACAGCCTTAGGGGCTGAATAATTTCCCTTTAATATTTGATATTCTTCCGATAGCTTATTCATAGCATTCTTAGATCTTTCTGCAGTTCCATAATAATTATTATCGAATAATTCCGCAGTTCCCAAATCGTTATTGCTTAATTTTGATCTATATTCATTTGCATCATCAATCAATATTTCACAAAGATCTATTAATTCCTCTTTAGAAGAATTCTTGATTTCCAAGCCACTGTAATGTGTAAACTCATATCTGTAATAGTTTATACCGCAAAATAAAACAAACAAAAAATACATAACAGAAAATAGCGAAAGAAATCCCAAAATGTATTTTTTAATATATTTCAATGTTTTGTATTTTATACTTTCTATAATGGTCACAATTGTCAATATAGTTATTGTTAATAATAAAGCAAAAATTATTAATTCTGTAGCTGATTCATTTGATTTAAGTGAAAAAGCACCCACTGTATTAACAAAAAAAGGATAAATATTAACTGAATAATACTCTGCATAACTTAAGTTACTTTTTGCAAAAATAGTCAAGATAATCGATATAGGTATCAGCCATATTAAAAACCATTTCTTTTTCATCTTTTACCCCTTCCCAAAGTATATGAAAATTATAACATGTTTCAATATTAAATACACTTTTTTTATATGAATACTAAAAAAAACCGAAAATTTTTCGGGTTCTTTCGGAAGGGAAAATGTCCCCTTACTTAACTATTTTACTCTACTACTTCATATCCTGCATCAATAACTGCATTTTTTAAAACTTCATCTCTTACTTCCTTGTTTAATGTTACATCTGCTGATTTCTTTTCTAAATCAACTACTGCATTTTCAACTCCATCAACTGCTTTCAAAGCTTTTTCAACAGCAGCTTTGCAATGACCACAAGTCATTCCTTCAACCTTTAGTATTTTTTTCATTTCATCATCTCCTTTTTCTTCTATACTTTCTGTGTCCTCAATAATACAAATATTTTGACTATTTTCTTTGTTTTCTTCATTCTCTATAATAAAAATGTTCTCTATATTATCTTTCTCAATTACTATATTTTCATTGTCTGCTGCAGCTTTGCCGTAATATACAATGGCGTCTGTAGAAAGTCTTTTTGGTTTGAAAAATTTCAATCTAAGTGCATTAGATACTACTGAAACAGAACTTAAACTCATTGCAGCTCCTGCAAACATAGGGTTAAGCTTCCATCCTAATATACTGAAAAACACTCCTGCTGCCAATGGTATACCCACAGTATTGTAAATAAATGCCCAGAATAAATTTTGTTTTATATTCTTTATTGTTGCCTTACTTAATTGAACTGCAGTCACAGCATCCAGCAAATCACTCCTTATAAGAACTATGTCAGCTGATTCTATAGCAACATCCGTACCAGCTCCAATAGCAATTCCAACATCTGCTCTAGCTAAGGCCGGAGCATCGTTTATACCGTCACCAATCATTGCAACCTTTTTGCCTTGCTCCTGAATGTTTCTTATTTCTCTTTCCTTATCCTGTGGCAATACTTCTGCTATGGCTCTTGAAATACCTAATTGTTTTCTTATTGCTTCGGCTGTTTTCTTGTTATCGCCGGTAAGCATTACAACCTCAATACCCATTGCTTCAAATTCCTTTATAGCTGCTTGGCTTGTAGGTTTAACAATATCAGCTACAGATATTATGCCTAATACATTATCTTCATCTGCAAAATATAAAGGAGTTTTGCCTTGATCTGCAAATTTTATACTTTTTTCTTCAAAATTTTTAATATCTATATTTTTTTCATTTATTAATCTTAAATTTCCAAGATAGTATTTTTTACTATTAACCATAGCCATTAAGCCTTGGCCGGGAATTGCTTCGAAATTTTCCACATCATATAAACTTAAGTTTAAATTTTTAGCTTCCTCAACTATTGCATCAGCTAAAGGA
>DATESJ010000282.1:0-3801 GCA_035270885.1 Sedimentibacter sp.
CTATATTAACAGTTCAAATGTATAAATCGTTACACTTTTTTCAAAAAAATTTCATTAAGTTTTTTAACAATTTATTTTTATATATTTAGGGGGAAATTAAAAAAATTAGCTAGCAATAAAAAGAATTTATACAGGATTTAAGTTAATCAGCATAATTACGTGTGGGTTGTTGCCACACAACAATCCCCTGCACATGGACATTCATCCGTTTTACTTTATTCCACCCATTTCATTTCTTCGCTGCTGGCATCGTATTTTTTATGCAAGTTATTTCGTAAATTTCTATTATATATCGACTGTTTTTAACGTATATTTATTCCTTAAAGAAACTTAAAAATGTATAAATATCTAAAATTTTTCCAGGACTTCTCTTTTTTGAGAACCTGCATTTTCCAATGAAAAATTTGTGTATCCAAATGAATTTTTAAAATCTATTGTATTTAAAGCAGCAAATAGTAGGGTTTTGCGTAAAACATTATTTGTATACTTATAAACATTATGCGGGATAGTCCCATCTTAGGTCCGATGTCATTTAGCCAAGTGAGCTCATTGAGAAGGATGTAGTATCATCCTTATGCACAAAGGTCCTTTGTATAATATATGCAATACTTCAAACTTTGACCTATATACATGGTATTAATCGCTATTCACACGCATTTATACAAGTTTCCAGCATGATAAACCCAGCATTAATAAAATATCTGCATCATCTGCTGATATTGCAGATATAATTAATGATTCTTGAAAGGATGAACGATTTAGAGTATAATGGAAATATATGGAGTCAGCTTATCAGCTGCACTCTATGTCTTCGGATATAGTGAATATGATTAGTTAGCCTGAAAATGAAGTGACAATTGAAACAGCAATTTTACTGCGAATAATAAATAATTTACTTCATTATCGAAAATTAGCGTGAATGATGTAAATATATTCATTGTATAATTGCATTACTATTATAATAATGCACCACATATTAGATGTAAGAATTATTACATAAAATTAGGCAGGTGTGAGTATGTTCTTTATAACAGATAAATTTAAAGAAGATTTTATATGATGAAAGGAGTAATAAATAATGATTAAAGCCCGTAAAAAAATCAATTTTACTTTTTATTTTAGGCACTGTAATATTTGTCATAGTATTGTTTAATATTGTATTAAATTTAAACCTGCCTTCTCCGGATTACGAATATCGTATGTTGTCTTTGCCTGACAATTTCAGCATACCTGATGCTCGTGTCATAGCAATAGGTACTGCTACACATGGTAATGCAGAACCATTTGATATTACTCTTGAAATGCTTCAGAAAATCAAAAAGGAAAGAGGTCATGTTGCATTTGTCTTAGAAGAGCAGGTGGGAGATGGTGCCATAATAAATCAAATTCATTCTTTTTATGATAATGAGCGGGAAAAAGCATATGGGATATTATGACATGTATATCAATGAAGAAATGAATCGATTATTATCCTGGATTAAATCTGAAGATGTTAATTTTTATGGTGTTGATATTCAATATATAAGTCTAACAGTAGATTTTGTTGAAAATTTCCTTAACGAAAAAGGATATTCAGATACAAACATAGATGAATTGCGTTCTAATGCAAATTTGAAATATGAAATGCAAGTAAAAGAGAAAATTATAGATAAGATGGAAAACAAAATGAACGAATTGTTAAAAAGTAAATCAATAGAGGAACGTGAATTTGATTACATTTTACACATGATTAACTGTATACGAAAACATTATGAATATGTATTAGGCGGAAACCAAGGTAGCGTCAGAGATCAAATGATGGCTGAAAATGTACTGTGGGTTATGGAGCATGAATTGAAATATTATAATAATAAGAATATTGTATTGTTTGCTCATAATGGTCACATCATAGAAGATGACTTTAAATTGGGGAATGGAGATATACTGTATATTACTATGGGACATAATTTATCAAATTGTCTCGGCGATGATTATTACACTATTGTAACCGCGTGCTAAAAAAAATTCTTTTTTAGCACGCGGAAATAGAGGGAAGAGAAAAATATTTTCTATTGAACGCACAGCATTATTAGTAGATACTATCGGTGCGGATTCACCAAGTATTAAATTCTGCACATCGGAATACCTTAAACAATCAGGAATATATGAATGGGACTTGACAATAATCGGATGGTACTTTGATAAAATGAGAACTTTTATTCCAGCCCGTTTTACAATAAATACAAATGTAGAAACATGCTTTGATGCTATGCTGTATTTCGATCAACTTACTCCTAATATCGACTCCTATTAATTGATTGAACGGGAATTAATGAAAATACAACAGGAGCTAAATAATATTAAGCATTTGAAACAGTTTCACCGTATGGTATAAAAATGTTTGTGTGTATAAGTATAAATAATCTGCAAAGGAGTTGTACATATGTTCTATCTCGCTGAAATATCTTGTGTTATAAATGGTATTTTTATAGCAGAAAAGTTATTATTAAGACCTTTTAAGGAAAAAAACAGTAAATTACTCACTGTATTTGGAAAATTCTTAAGCCCTATCCTTACGATACTCTCATATATGTCGCGTTATTTATTTTTAGATGACACGATAAAAGATATGCCATTATTTACTCATATGGGTATAGGTTTAGCATGGGGATTTTTTATGGGTAGTACTAGCTACTATGCTAAGGTAAGAATTGCTAATCGTAAAGCAAACCTAACTCATATGAAAATAAGATTCGTGTCTATTGATAATTAAGTATAATTTTGATATAATTGCATCATCAAAGATACGCAGAAAGGGGAAGAAAAATGCAAACAGAATTAGCATATGCAAGAGAAAATTTAAGAAAACAGCTGTTGAAAAATGCCGATGCTGTTATAAGAAAAGTATTGGAAGCTGATTTGAGTGACATTGTAGAAATAGGTATTTTTGGAAGTGTTGCAAAAAATAGTTTTACCTGTAATAGTGATTCTGATATATATCTTCTCTTTGACAAGCATCTTCCTGACAGGATAACAAAAGGTAATCTGCGTTCAATAGCTGAAGAACATAATTGCGATATTGTTTTTATAAAAACGGATGAACTGATAGGAAATGGCGTTGGTTTATTAGCTGAAAATATATTAGAAAATAGAATAATTTTATGGAGGAGAGCCGATGATAAAAAATGACTATTATAATATTGCAATGAATGATTTAGAATATCTTAACGCTGTTAAACATCTGCCGTATTACAATCAACATTGTATTTCATGTCAACAAATTGGTGAAAAGCTGTTAAAGCACATAATAACATTATCCTATGTTCATGATGACAAAGATAAAATGTTAAAAACTCATTCATTAAGAACTATTTATAGGGGAATAAAGAGAAATATTCCTTCTTTTGAGCTACCTGAGGAAGAGCTTGCAAATTTGACCGATTACTATTTTGATGCAAAATATCCAGGTAATGATTTTTTTACTGCTACGGAAGAAGATTTTTTAAAATGCTATTCATCCTTGATGAAAATAGTTGATGAAGTTAAAAAGGTAATAGAATAGCAGTAACAGTTCGTACCCAACTGGTGCGTCAAGGATAAATCAAAAAAAATGTTTGATTTTTAATATTTTTTGTGTTATACTATTAAAAAGATGAATTTTTGACAGAAAGAGTGGGGAACCCCACTCTTTCTGATTGTATGACCTAACCCCATATGTTCGAGTGATAGCGAAGAACAGATGGATGGTAGGTCAACCGCAAAGAATGCCAAATTTGTGCGACGAAAGGAGCAAACAAATTTGTTGCATTCCCCTGCGAACAT
>DATESJ010000283.1:0-2443 GCA_035270885.1 Sedimentibacter sp.
TGAAAACAACTATTGGTCGTCGTCCGAGAACAATAGTAACAACGCGTGGAACCAGAACTTCAATAATGGCAACCAGAACAACAACAATAAGAACAACAATAAACGGGTTCGGGCTGTTCGGGGTTTTAATCTAAGCCGGTACATCACTTGATTATCAATAAATTGAATCCATTGTTTGAAAAGGACTTTATCAGAGACAGTTTTGCGTGCAGAGTCGGTAAGGGTACGCATCATGGTATAAAAAGAGTTGATACATTCATCAAAAAATGTTCCAAAAATTATAGTGAAGACTGCTTTGTATTAAAACTCGACATACAGGCATTTTTCATGAATATAAACAGGAAACTGCTATTCGATAAACTTCATAGCTATATTCTTGATAAATACCACCTCCCCGATCAGAAGATAGTTATAGATTTATGCCGGAAAATCATTTTCTATTCTCCGGTTGATAATTGTATAATCAAAGGTCTCAAATCCGACTGGGAAGGACTTCTTAAAAGTAAAAGTCTATTCTATACTCCGAAAGTCTGCGGTCTGCCCATTGGAAACCTTACAAGCCAGGTATTTGCCAATTTTTATCTGAACTCTTTTGATCATTTCATAAAACACGATTTGAAAGTAAGATATTACGGCAGATATGTTGATGATTTTGTTATTATCCATAACGACAGAGATTACCTTAAGTCAATTATTCCGAAAATTAAGAGATTTTTGAGTGATGAGTTATTTCTCACCCTTCATCCTGATAAAATCTACCTGCAACATCACAGTAAAGGGGTAAAATACCTTGGGGCCGTTATCATGCCAAAGAGGATCTATATCGCCAACAGAACAAAGGGTAACTTTTACAACTCGATTAGCAGATACAATGACTTATCAGAATCGCATAAACCGGATAAAACCGAGTTGCAGGAAATACAATCTTCGATTAACTCATATCTCGGCATTATGATCCACTATAAATCGTATAATATTCGTAAATCGTACTTGCTGAAATATTTGAATACCTTTTTGAAAAAGAGATTTGTTACTACGGTAAAATATAGTAAGGTACTTATTAAATGTGTGTAAGAAATAGTTTATCAAGCGGCATCCATGCCGCAGCTTTTTACTATTACAAAGCCCGGCTCCAGCCGATAACAGCGAGTACCCGGCTGCGCTTCGCTCCGTCTATTCCAAAGCTCAAGAAATACTTTCAGAATAAAGTTTTGAAAACAATGGCAACGTTTTAAAAAAACTTGTCGTTTTCTAATTCAGACTCTTTTTGATTGGTAAAAAAGCTCTTTTTTGTTGTTTTTTGAACATCACAAAAAACATGGTGTACCCATTAAACATTTGTGTTGTGTTTTTTAGCTCATTTTAAGCCTTTTTTTTAATAAAAAAATAAACAGAGTATAGTTGTGGTTAAAGTGATCCTATAATAGTACTTTATAAAGAGTCAACCACACTTAAAAAAATATAGGAGCACAAGAATGAAAGACAACAAGTACAGATCTATAGTGAAATTAGATTTCCAATATGCACATCGTTTCATGAATTATCCAGGTGAAGCAAGCTATTTACATGGGCATTCTGGTTTACTCACACTTGAAATTGAAGGCGAATTAGACAAGCACAATTATGCTTATCCAGTTAAAGAAGCTCAAAAGCTAGCATGGGCTGTAGCCGACAACTTTATGCATGCCACCATTTTCCAAGAAGGCGATCCTCTTTTTGATCTCGTTCTACAAGGCTATGAGAAAACAGGAATGAAGGGTACCACCAATCGCTTTGGTACACCTGCCAAAGTACTCGATCACGAATTAGTCAAATCGTTCCCTGAAAGCAGGCTTGTGCTCAGTAAAGGCCCTTCTACTTGCGAATGGTTCTGTACTGTATTTTATGAACTCTTAAAAGACAAGTTGAATATCAAAAAAGTCGAGTTCCGCTCTTCTTCATTGAATTGCGCTTCTAAAGAATTCTAATTGTTAAAATCTTATTTGTAATGAATGCTCACTTATTTTAAGTGGGCGTTTTTTATGAAATAATAGGTTACATATCCCCAGTTTTCAATTTGGATTTGGATCGTTTAGTATTTGAAAGAGAGAATAAAAACATCTACCATATTCATTCTGCAAGCACATGATAAATTGACTTAGGCATGATTCTATTATCATTAATCACGAGGCAAGTGAAGCGACAAGTTCACTCATATACTTTTGTAAAATCATTATTTATAAAAAAGTTCATCTCTTGTAAATCTAATAGAATTGGTTGCAAAATAGCAAGCGTTTCGTCAATAGTACGCTTAATTGGAAAACCCTGACTAATAAACCAACGCACCCACAGCCGATAATATCGCTTATGTGTTGCAATAACCTGATATTTATCTAAACAGTTATCGAATTGCTCCCGTATATCATCATTTAACCACAAATCCCTAAATTCTGCACTACTTTTC
>DATESJ010000284.1:0-3475 GCA_035270885.1 Sedimentibacter sp.
TGATCTACCTGATGATATGACATTTTTCAAGGAAACAACAATTGACAAGGTTGTAGTAATGGGTAGAAAAACATTGTTATCATTCCCCAATGGAAAGCCCTTAAAAAACAGAGTAAATATAATATTAACAAGAGACAAAAATTTTAAAGAAGAGAATTGTATAGTAGTAAATTCATTTGATGAGTTATTTGAAGAGCTAAAAAAATATGATGAGGACCATGTATTTGTTATAGGTGGCGGGAAAATTTACAATGATTTATATCCTTATTGCAGTGAAGCTCTCATTACAAAGGTTGATGCAATAGCTAATGCCGATACATTTTTGCATAACTTTGATGATGATTTAGATTGGTATTTGTCCTATGCATCGGAAATTCACGAAAACAACGGCTATAAGTTCGCATTTAATACATACAAAAACAAAAACATCAAAAAGAGATAAAATAAGTGTCAAGGGGAACAAGTCCTCTTGACACTTTTATTTCTATGAACGTTTATTTTTCATTTAAAGCAGCTTGTGCAGCAGCAAGTCTTGCTACAGGTACTCTAAATGGTGAGCATGATACATAGTCAAGTCCTACCTTGTGGAAGAATTCAACTGAAGCTGGGTCTCCACCGTGTTCGCCACATACTCCAAGGTGAAGGTGTTCTTTAGCATTTCTTCCTAACTTAACAGCTGTTTCAACTAACTTACCAACACCATCTTGGTCGATAGTCTGGAAAGGATCTTGTTCAAGTATTCCTGCTTCTTTGTAATCTTCCAAGAACTTGCCTGCATCATCTCTTGAATATCCAAATGCCATCTGAGTAAGGTCATTTGTGCCAAATGAGAAGAAGTCTGCATATTCAGCTACTTCATCAGCTGTTATACATGCTCTTGGTATTTCTATCATTGTTCCTACTAAATATTCTAAATTAGAATTCATTTCTTTCTTTGTTTCTTCTGCAACTTCTATTATTAATTTTCTTAATATTTCAAGTTCTTCTTTTTTACCAACCAATGGAACCATTATTTCAGGAACTATTTTAATATTTTCTTCATTTGATACTTCAATTGCAGCTTCAATTATTGCTCTTGTTTGCATCTTTGCTATTTCAGGGAATGATATTGCAAGTCTACATCCTCTGTGACCAAGCATTGGATTAAATTCATGAAGGCTGCTAATTTTATCGTTTAGTTTTAACAATGCAACATTCATAGCTTCAGCCAATTCTTTAATATCATCCTCGTCTGTTGGTATAAATTCATGCAAAGGAGGATCAAGAAGTCTTATTGTTACAGGACGTATACCCATAACCTTAAATATTCCCTTAAAGTCATTTTTCTGTACAGGCAAAATTTCTGCCAATGCTTTTTCTCTTTGTTCCAATGAATCAGAAATTATCATTTTTCTTACTGAGAATATACGGCTTTCTTCAAAGAACATATGCTCAGTTCTGCAAAGTCCTATACCTTCAGCTCCAAATGTAATTGCTGTAGCTGCATCTGTTGGTGTATCAGCATTTGTACGAATTCCTAATCTTCTGAATTCGTCAGCCCAATCCATTAATTTTTCAAAATTACCTGATATATTAGCTTCAACTGTAGAAATTATTCCTTTATAAACACTTCCTGTGCTTCCATCAAGAGAAATATAATCGCCTTCTGTGAAAACTTCATTGTTCACAGTCATTGTTTTCTTTCTTTCATCAACATTTACTGTTTCACAGCCTGCAACACAACATTTACCCATTCCTCTTGCAACAACAGCAGCATGAGAAGTCATTCCTCCTCTTGATGTAAGAATTCCCTTAGCTTTGTTCATTCCTTCAATATCTTCAGGAGATGTTTCTTTTCTTACAAGAATTGTTGCTTCTCCTTTTAATGATGCAGCAACTGCTTCTTCAGCTGTAAAATAAATTTTACCTGTAGCCGCTCCAGGAGAAGCTGGAAGTCCTTTTGCAATTGGAGTGGATTTTTTTAGTTCAGCTGGATCGAATTTTGGGTGTAGAAGTTGGTCTAAGGATTTTGGGTCAACTCTTAAAACTGCTTCTTCTTTTGTTATTAATCCTTCTCCAACCATTTCAACTGCAGCTCTTAAAGATGCTTCAGCTGTTCTTTTGCCTGAACGAGTTTGCAGCATGTATAATTTACCTTGCTCAATAGTAAATTCTATATCTTGCATATCTTTGTAATGTTGTTCTAATGTATGAGCAGCATTTATAAATTGGTCATATATTTCTGGCATTATTTCATTTAATTTATCAATTGTTAGAGGTGTACGGATTCCGGCAACAACGTCTTCACCTTGTGCATTTATTAAAAATTCGCCAAATACCTTATTTTCTCCTGTAGATGGATTTCTTGTAAAAGCAACTCCAGTTCCTGATGTATCACCCATGTTACCAAATACCATGGACTGTACATTAACTGCTGTTCCTATGTCATGAGGTATATCATATAAATTTCTATAGGTAATGGCTCTTTGATTATTCCATGATTTAAAAACTGCTTCCACAGCCATTAAAAGCTGATTTTCTGGGTTGGTTGGAAATTCTACATTTATTTCACTTTTATAAATTTGTTTGAATTCCTTTACAAGTTCTTTTAAATCATCTGCAGTTAATTCAGTATCAAGTTTATAGCTGTTTTTTTCTTTTTTCCCTTCTAGTGCATTGTCAAATAAATATTTTGGAATTTCTAAAACAACATCTCCAAACATTTGGATGAATCTTCTGTAGCTGTCATATGCAAAACGAGGATTTCCTGTAATTTTTGCAACACCTTCAACAGTTTCGTCATTTAAACCAAGATTTAATATTGTGTCCATCATACCAGGCATTGAAAATTTAGCACCTGAACGAACTGATACTAAAAGGGGGTTTTCAGCATTGCCAAATACTTTGCCCGTTTGTTGTTCAAGGGTTGATAAATTAGATTCGATTTGTTTTATAATGTCTTCAGTTAATTTTTCGTCTTGAATATAAAATTCAGTGCAGGCTTCTGTTGTTACAGTAAATCCTTGAGGCACAGGCATTCCAATGTTTGTCATTTCAGCTAAATTGGCACCTTTTCCACCTAACAAGTTTTTTTGAGAAGCACTTCCTTCCTTGAATAAATAAACCCATTTCTTATCCATCTTGACCTCCATATTTAATAGATTTCCTAATAGTGATTATGTAAATGATTCTTAAATGATTTTGATAATTCCCCTGATGATTCCCCTAATATATATTAAAAAATCTGCGTATTTGTTTATAAAAACGCATAAGATTTTTTTTGTATTGACAATAATATATAATAAAATTTGGAAAAAGTACAGTGTTATTTGTGGGAAAATCAAAATTAACATTACTATTTTACAACAAATTTATAAGTTATACAATGTACTTATTGCAATAATATAAAAAAATAATAAATACGTCCCACAGATTATTCTTATGCAATATTCGCGGATGACAAAATATGTTAATTTATAAACATTTGTCTTAATAA
>DATESJ010000285.1:0-2468 GCA_035270885.1 Sedimentibacter sp.
ATTGAATATAAACATGAATATGATTAAGAATTGCGGGGGAACTACATGGTAGTTGAGAAGGTAAAACCTAACCCATTGAACCTGTTGGCTAATACCAACGTAGGGAAGCAATCACATACGAAATATGTATATGATTAGGGTGCTTCTCTGTATTGAGAAGTGCCCTAATTTATTATAAATACATAAAAGAAAAAAGGAGGAGTTTTAATGAAAAAGGTACTTAGTATTGCTGGGTCAGATTGTAGTGGAGGTGCTGGAATACAAGCAGATTTAAAGACGTTTTCTGCCCATGGGGTGTTTGGAATGAGTGTAATTGTTTCAGTTGTAGCAGAAAACACAAGTCGTGTTATAGCTATACAGGATATCACCCCAGATATGATTAAAAAACAGATTGATGCAGTATTTGAGGATATTGAAGTTGATGCTGTTAAAATTGGAATGTTGTCTACAAAACCTTGTATGGAGGCAGTAGCAAAGAAACTGGAGCAATATAAACCAAATAACGTTGTAATTGATCCTGTTATGTATGCGAAAAATGGTTGCCCTCTCATGGATCCTAATTCCATAGATACATTAATCGAGGTTGTACTACCTTATGCTGATTTACTTACGCCAAATATCCCAGAGGCTGAGAAGATATCAAATATTAAGATAAGCAATGCAGAAGATATGAAAACAGCGGCAAAACTTATTTATGATATGGGGTGCAAAAACGTTCTTGTCAAAGGCGGTCATGCTATTGGAGATGCACTGGATATTCTATATAGTGGTAAAGAGTTCTATTGTTTTGAAACCCAACGAATTAATACTAAAAACACACATGGAACAGGCTGTACTTTCTCTTCGGCTATTGCTTCTAATCTTGCCCTTGGTATGACTATGCCTGATGCAATAGACCTGGCTAAGAAATATATTACAACAGCAATTGAGCATTCATTAAATATAGGTAAAGGTAATGGGCCAACACATCATTTCTATGATTTATATAAAAATGGCTTAAATATTAAGAAAGGTGAAGGAAATTTATGATGAAGGAAGAAAATCAAAGTGTATCAACATTTAGTCAAATATTATTATGGTTTGGCGCTGCAATATCAATTGCTGAAATTATAACAGGAGCTTTACTTGCTCCTTTGGGATTAATTCAGGGTATTTGGGCGATTATTATAGGGCATATAATCGGAGGAGTTATTCTTTTTCCTGCAGGGCTGATTGGAGCAAAAAGTGGTCTTTCTTCTGCTGAATCTGTTCGTATTTCTTTTGGGAAATATGGGTCATTTGGATTTTCATGGATTAACATATTACAGCTTCTTGGTTGGACTGCAATTATGATTGTTAATGGAGCAAAAGCACTTGACGGAATTACATATTATCTTTGGAATTACCAAAATGAAAAGTTGTGGTGTATTGTTATTGGTTTGCTTATTTGTATTTGGGTTGTAATAAGTAATAAAAGTTTATCAAAATTAAATACTGTGGTAATGTCAGTCTTATTTATATTTACGCTTATTCTTGGATTTGCAATTTTTAAAAATACCGATATGGCAATTGCCACAGAAGGGACAATAAGTTTTGGCGCAGCAGTTGAAATAAATGTAGCTATGTCTCTTTCTTGGCTACCTCTTATTTCTGATTACACAAGGAAATTGGAGAAAAAAATTACAGGTACTTTGTGGAGTGTCATAAGCTACTTGATTGGCAGTACAGTAATGTTTGTGATTGGACTTGGTGCAGCAATATATGCTGGTACATCAGATATTACAAGTATACTAATGTCTGCGGGACTTGGCTTGATTGGTTTAGTAATCGTTATATTATCTACGGTCACCACTACATTTCTTGATGTTTATTCAGCTGGAGTAAGTACAGCTAATTTAAGTAAAAAAGTAAATGAAAAGTTTGCTGCTGTTACTGCATGTGTCATAGGTACATTGCTTGCCATGTTTGTTTCTATGAGTCAATATGAGAACTTTTTATATCTTATTGGTTCTGTATTTGCACCTTTATTTGCTATCTTATTTGTAGATTATTTTCTGCTTCATAAAACAGATATAAATACTAACCATTCTCATAATGTGAGTAATATGATTTTATGGTTCATTGGATTTATCGTCTATCGTTTACTTATGCATTACAATTTCATAATTGGAATCACATTTCCTGTAATGCTGATAATTGGTGTTTTATGTTTCGTTATAAATAAAAGAAAGGTTGGAAATAGTGATGAATTACTTAATTAATGCTTGTACTGGCTTGCTTTATGAAATCAGAGAAAAAAATCCGTTGATTCATAATATTACCAATTATGTGACAGTAAATGATTGTGCAAATGCAGTTTTGGCAATTGGAGCATCTCCTATTATGGCAGACGATAATGCAGAAGTAGAGGAGATTGTTTCAATATCCTCTGCACTTGTAATTAACATGGGAACTTTAAATAAGCGTACTATTGCTTCAATGATTATAGC
>DATESJ010000286.1:0-2995 GCA_035270885.1 Sedimentibacter sp.
GCAAACTTATCAAAGGGATCATCAAAATTTTTAATGAATATCTGCTCATATATTTTCCCGCCATCTAAGAAAATCTTAGTAAAAAAATCCCATGACTTGTTCATTTTCTTTAATCTTACGTATGATTTAATATTAATTGCATCTATTTGCATTCTTACATAATCTATTATGAACTGATTATTTGTGCTTTTTGCAGATTTAAGCATTTCATCATAACAGTATTTATCCAAAATAATATCTATAATCTGAGGGTCATTTGTTTTTGGAAAATCTTCTATTATTTCTTTCAAAGCATTTCCCATATTTTCAGTAAGGGCTAAAAAATCTCTTTCCTTTACAGAATATTTTAAAATTTTTACATCTATAGAGCCTGTGTTTATCAGGGTATTTGAAGCATCGATTCCCAAATATTCCGATTTCATAATAACTTTCAAATTATGATAATCATATGGATACAAAAACATTTTAAAGTAATCTAATTCGGGCGCAATAGATGTGATAAAATCGTATGTTTTTTTATGTTCTTCAGTCAATAAAATTTCATAGTCATCAACATTAATCGCATCACCACTGCCATAGTAACAATCATCCAATACTCTTAGAGCATCTTCAGTTGTTTTGGCATCAATCATTTTCTCAGCTCTTTCGCCAGTTAACATGTTTTTTTCAACACTTCTCACCCTTGCTGTAGAAAACAAATAATCTGTATCCTTAATCTTTGCCAAAGTCATTCCTCCTTTCAGGAAGGATCTTATTTGAAAAGCGTGCTTGCAATTTCTCCTGTAAGTTCGTCCTTCATTGAATTCAAAATAGTTTCGAAGGTGCTGTTGATTTCAATATTTCCACGTTTAAGTATAAACCCTCCGCTTGACTTATGCCTTTCATTGCTCAGTATTACCTTTTTACCTTTTAATTTCTCATTTACAGAGTTAACTAATTTTTCGCCAATTGATGCTCCATCTGACTCATTTAATATTAGATTTCCTTCACAATTTGGAATTGTAACAATCTGATTTGCAAGGAAATTTATATAATCATCTGAATCCATTGATTTGAGCATTCCTAAAGCAACATTAAAGCTTTCATTGATTGCTTCTTGTTTTTTAAACAATAACATCTTTCTACCCTGGAGCTCAGCGGCAGAAGCTTTTCTGCTTTTTAAGCCTTCTGCATCCTTTAAGGATAATTCCGCTTGAGCTTTTATAATCACTTCTGCTTCTTTTTTTGCATTATTTATTATATCTTGCCCGGTAAGTTCTGCTTTTGCAAGAGAATTTTCAGCTGTATTTTTTGCATCGCTTAAAATATTTGCTGTAATATTTTCTATGCTCATTCTTTCACATCCTTATATTAAATTTTGAATCTTTTAATAATTTAAATCGCAATCCCATTTATCATAAGGAATGAAATAAGAAGTGCCAAAACTGCATAAGTTTCAACCATTGCAGCATAAACCATGGCTTTTGCTATTTCTTCAGGTCTTTTGCCCACAAGCATAATACCTGATGCTGCAACTTTACCTTGGTGAATTGCAGAAATTATACCTACTATACCAATAGGAAGAGCTGCCGCTAAGAAAAAACCACCTTGAGCTGGTGTTAAGTTTGCCATATTACCACCTAACAAGCCAATTTTATTTAAAATTATAAATGCTATAAGCAAACCATAAATACCCTGCGTTCCTGGTAATGCTTGTAAAATCAATGTAGAACCAAACTTTTTAGGATCTTCAGCCACAACACCTGCAGCAGCTGAACCTGCTATTCCAACCCCTATTGCACTTCCTATACCTGCTAAAGCAGCAACGGAAGCACCTAAAATTGCTAAGAAATTACCATCTGTTAAAATGTTCATTTAATTATCCTCCTTAATAATTTTGTAATATTTAGTTTTTTTGATTAGTGGATTAAAAGCCTCTCCTCCACCTTCATAAAATTTACCGAAAAACTCTACATATTGTAATCTTGCTGAATGTACAAATGCTCCAAGAGCATTTATTGCAAAGTTAAAACTATGACCTATGGTCATTGCAACAACAAACAGAAGAATTCCTAATACATTTCTGCCTCCCATAGATCCAAGTATGCTTACTACTGAAGAAACAACACCTGTTGCTAATCCTAAAGCTAACAGTCTTGAATATGAAAGAATATCACTTAAATAACTTGTTATATTGTATAAGCTTAAAACACCGCTAATTAATTTACCAACAACATTCTTTTTAGCTCTTCCTTGTGTTAGAACTAAGCCAATTGCAAATATTATTGTCATCCATTTACCTATTTGATTTGATCCAGGTATTATTGTATTTCCAAATAACCAAAGGGCTATTCCTATAATAAATCCATACCAAAATCCTATATCAAATACCGCATCCATAGTTTTACCATCTCGTATCAGCATATATGCATTAACTGCCATACCGGTAAATAAATGAATAACACCAAAGATAAATGAGAATAACAGTAAAGTCATAGGTTCTTCCATTGGGTTTAACCATAAAGGTTTAATTGTGAAATCAGAATTAAACAGTAATTTAGCAGCGGCAGGGATAGCATCTCCAAACCAGCTTCCAAACATTACACCCCAAAATGCAGTTGAAATACCACAATAGAAGAATACTTTCATAAATTTTTGTATATTGCCTTCAGGCTTATATTTCTTTAGAACTAAAAAACATAATATAGACATTATAGCACCATACCCTACGTCAGCTAACATAAGGCCAAAAAATATACTATAAAAAGGTGCCATAAACACAGTTGGATCAATATTAGAAGATGAAGGTAAGCTATAAAGTTCCGTTATTGTTTCAAATGGTTGTATAAATGAATTATTGTCCATGAGAATTGGAAATTCTTCACCCTCCTCCGGTTTCTTAATATCATACCAGCACTGGTATTTATCTAAAACCTTTTGGATATTATCTTTACTTACACCAGGAATCCACCCTTCAATATAAAAAGTAGTATTAGTTTTTAGCATGTTACTTAGT
>DATESJ010000287.1:0-15750 GCA_035270885.1 Sedimentibacter sp.
GCAAAAGAGCAGATGGCATTAGGCTATGATATAAGAGAAGTTACGGATGAAGTTTTTAGAAGCAGACATTCGGTAATATTCGATGAAGCAGAAAACAGACTTCATACAATTAAAGCAGTTATAGTTGCTACAATAGGATAAAAAAAAGTGCTGTCTTAAGGTGAGACAGCACTTTCTTCTTGGGCGTTCATATTTTTAACCGCATTAGTTAGCATAAGCTTAATTCTGTTTATTTGATTTACTTCACTCATTCCTGCATCGTAATCAATTGGAACGATATTTGACCAAGGGTAAGCCTCTTTAAGTTTTTTAATCATACCCTTGCCTGTAATATGGTTTGGCAGGCAGGCAAAAGGTTGAAGGCATAATATGTTGTCTATACCGCTTTCTAACAATTCGATCATTTCTGCTGTTAAAAACCACCCTTCTCCTGATTGGTTTGCCAAGGATAAAAATCTTTTAGCTTTATTTGCTAATTCCTTGATATTAGCAGGGGTCGTAAATCTGGTGGAGTTATTGAATGCATCAACACTTGGCTTTTTATACAAATCTATGATCTTAACTGCAATATTGTTAATTGCTTTCGTCTTTTTCGTGCCGGCCAATAATTCATCATACTTTATAACTCCGTTGTAAGCACTATATGAAAAGAAGTCTAATAAATCCGGCACAACAACTTCTGCACCTTCCTCTTCTAAAAGTGAAAACACATCATTGTTTGCATTTGGATGAAATTTAACTAAGATTTCACCAACAATTCCAACCTTAGGTTTTTTTATTTTTTCATTTAATTCAATATTGTCAAAATCTCTTACAATATTTTCAATAAGTTTTTTATATTCTTTAATATTGGCCCTTTCAATAACTTTATGCGATTTCTCAACCCATTCTTCATATAACTTGTTTATAGATCCTTTGATTTTTTCATAAGGTCTTGTGCGGTAAGTAGCTCGCATTAATGTGTCACCAATTACAATACCCATTATAAGTCTATTTAAAAATGAAGGTGTTATTTTAAATCCAGGTTGCTTTTCAAGGCCTACTACATTAAATGAAATTACGGGAATATTTCCATAACCTGTATCCCTTAATGCTTTTCTTATAAACCCTATATAATTTGTAGCTCGGCACCCTCCGCCAGTCTGAGAAATCATAAGTGTAGTATTGTTTAAGTCGTATTCTCCAGACTCCAATGCATTAATAAGTTGACCTATAACTAAAATTGAAGGATAGCAAGCATCGTTATTAACAACTCTTAAGCCTGCATCTATAGCTTTTTTGTCCACAGCTGGCAGAACTACAGCATTATATCCTGACATTCTAGCAGCAGTTTCAATAAACTGAAAATGAATAGGAGACATTTGAGGTACCAATAATGTATGAGTTTTCTTCATCTCTTTAGTAAAAACATTTTTCTTAAAATAAGGGGCAACTCTTTTGTGCACAACTCCGTTTTTTTCTCTTTCTTCCATAGAAGCCAACAATGAACGTAAACGAATTCTTATTGCACCAAGATTTGTTATTTCATCTATTTTAATTACTGTATATATTTTGTTGTTTTTTTCAAGTATTTCGCTTACCTGGTCGGTTGTTACAGCATCAAGTCCACAACCAAATGAATTAAGTTGTATCAGTTCCAAATCATCGGTATTAGAAACGTAGGTAGCTGCTTTGTAGAGCCTTGTATGGTAAGCCCACTGGTCTATTACACGAATAGGTCTTTCTATAGGATATTTATCGCCTATAGCATCCTCTGACAAGACAACTAAACCGTATCCTTCTATCATTTCAGGTATGCCGTGATTAATTTCCGGATCTACATGATATGGTCTTCCTGCAAGTACAATACCTCTTTTATTATTTTCTCTTATATATTTTAGCGCCTTTTCACCTTCTGCTTTTACATCCTCTTTGTAAGAAAGCAATTCTTCATAAGCCTTTTCAGCAGCAAACTCAATTTCAGATAAAGTTAAGTTTTCAGATGCTCCTATTTCTCTGAAAAGCTTTTGTATTAACCTTTCTTTATCGTTCAAATTCAAAAATGGTTTGTAAAATACCACATCATTCATATCGATGTTTGCTTCAATTGATTCAGGATAAGAAACTACAACAGGACAATTGTAGTGATTTCCTGCATTTTCATCCTCTTTTATATTATATGAAATACAAGGATAGAAAATCTTTTTAATTTTTTTGTTTATAAGGTCAGTTATATGACCATGAGCAATTTTGCCTGGATAGCAAACTGACTCGGATGGTATAGTTCCCATACCAAGTTCATAGATTTTCTTGCTTGATAAACCTGATAGAACTACTCTGTATTTCAATTCATTAAAGAATGTAAACCAGAATGGATAATCCTCATACATATTTAGAACTCTAGGAATTCCAATAATTCCTCTAGTGGCATCACTTAGGGGCAGTGGTTTATAGTTAAAAACCCGCTTGTTTTTATATTTATATAGGTTTGGTAAAGATTCCTTTTTTTCTACTGAAATATATTTTTCAGCACCCTTTTCACAGCGGTTGCCAGATACATAGAATCTACCATCTGAAAATTTATTTATAGTTAATAAGCAATTATTTGTACAGATACCACAACGCTCCATTGATGTTTTAAATGAAAAACTATTAAGCTGCCCTGCTTTGACAAAATTACTTTCTTTACCTTCAATATATTTGTTTTTGGCAATTAAAGCAGCACCAAATGCTCCCATAATTCCGGCAATATCAGGTCTTACAACTTGGCGACCGGTAATTTGTTCAAAGGCACGTAAAACAGAATTATTGTAGAATGTACCTCCTTGTACAACAACCTTTTCTCCTAAGGACTCCAAAGACGTAAGTCTTATTACTTTAAATAAGGCATTTTTAATTACTGAAAATGAAATACCGGCAGAAATATCGCTTAAGGTAGCTCCTTCTCTTTGGGCTTGTTTAACCTTTGAATTCATAAATACAGTACATCTGGTTCCCAGGTCTACAGGATGGTTAGACAACATAGCAGATTCCGCAAAATCATGAACAGTCATATCCAAGGACTTGGCAAATGTTTCAATAAATGAGCCACACCCTGATGAACATGCTTCATTAAGCATGATGGAATCTATGACTCCGTTTTTTATTATCATGCTTTTCATATCCTGGCCGCCTATGTCAATTATGAAATCAACACCATTTAAGAAGAAATCTGCAGCCTTGTAGTGAGCAATAGTTTCAACTTCTCCTATATCAACATTTAAAGCAGCTTTTATTAAATTCTCTCCGTAACCTGTTACTGCTGTATATGCAATTTTAATACCTGCATGTAAAACCTTATATAAATCTTTAACAGCATTCACAGCAGAATTCAATGGATTTCCTTCATTGCTACCGTAATATGAATAAAGAATTTCACCATCTTCTGTAATGAGGACCAATTTTGTAGTTGTTGAACCGGCATCTATTCCTAAAAAGGTTGCACCTGAATAATCTTTAATATTTTTTCTTTTAGCCTTATGTTTGTTATGGCGATTAATGAATTCATTATATTCCAATTCATTTTTAAACAATGGATTAAGATCTCTTTTGCGATATTCAAAATTTGAATTGTTTATTCTATTATTTAGAGTATCAAAAAAATCATTGAAACTTACTTTTTCATTATCCACAGACATTAATGCAGCACCAATAGCAACATAATAGTTTGCATCCTCAGGGCATATGGAATTCTCATCTGTAAGCTCTAATGTTTCCTTAAATCTTTCTCTAAGTTCAGACAAGAAAAATAAAGGTCCCCCCAAAAATGCCACATTTCCTTTTATGGGTCTACCTTGGGCAAGTCCGCTTATTGTTTGATTAACAACTGCTTGAAAAATAGATGCTGCAATATCTTCTTGTCTTGCTCCTTCATTTAGTAAAGGTTGAATGTCTGATTTAGCAAATACACCGCAGCGAGATGCAATAGGATATATAGTTTTGTGTTTTTTAGATAATTCGTTTAATCCTGAAGCATCAGTTTTCATTAGTACAGACATCTGATCAATAAATGCACCTGTACCACCAGCGCAGGAGCCATTCATGCGCTGTTCCAAATTTCCTGACAGATAAGTTATCTTTGCATCTTCTCCGCCAAGTTCTATTACCACATCTGTAGAGGGGATAAATTTTTCTATTGCTGCTGTTGAAGCTGCAACCTCCTGAATGAAGGGAATATTCAAATATTTAGACACATCAATTGCACCTGAACCTGTAACGCTTATTTTTATAAAGCTATCTTTAAGAAATTCAGATGAATTGTTTATTATTTCAGAAACAGTATTTTTAATGTCTGAGTAATGTCTTTCATACTGTTTATGTATTATATTTCCGCAAAAATCCAATACAGCTATTTTAACTGTAGTAGAACCTATATCTAATCCAACAAGAAACTCCATGGTGACCTCCGAAAAAATAAAGGTAATTATTTTACCAATAAGCTATATTATATCATTTTATAAGTATAAATCAACTTAAATAAAAATTACATAGAGTAGGTGTTTTTGTAGTAATTTATACTAATATGGCATATTATAACAATAATGTAACTTGTATTTATTTTACAAAAAGTTTATAATAAAAGAGACTAAAACGTTTACATGACCTAATTTCGAAAATAATCTTATAATTATGAAATTCAGGAGGGTTCTATGAGTAAGAAGTTTTTAACACTTATCAGTGTACTATTGATTTTCACAATGGTTATTACTGCATGTGGCGACACAGGAACATCAGCAAATTCAGATACAATCAAAATTGGCTGGATTGGATCTTTGACAGGAGACCAAGCAGTTTGGGGAACTTGTGAAAGTAATACGGTTAAAATGTTGATTGAAGAAGTAAATGCAAATGGCGGTATCTTAGGTAAACAAGTTGAAGGTATTTACTATGACACCAAGGGTGATGCTGCAGAGGCTGTAAATGCAACAAAGAGACTTGTATCACAGGACAAGGTTGTTGCTATTATCGGTCCTAATGCCAGTGGTCAGGCAATATCCATAGCTTCAGTTTTAGAAGAGTACAAGGTTCCTGATATTGCAACAGTTGCAACAAATCCAAAAGTTACTGTTAATGATGATGGCTCAGTAAAACAATTTAACTTCAGAGTATGTTTCATAGACCCATATCAAGGTGCGGTAGCAGCTGGATATGCTTATGACAAACTAGGGCTTAGAAATGCAGCAGTACTTTATGACGTGGCAAGTGACTATTCACAAGGATTTACTGAATTCTTCGAGAAAACCTTTACTGAAAAGGGCGGAAAAATTGTAGCTAAAGAAGGTTTCAAAGAAGGCGATGTAGAATTTAAACCTCAGTTAAGTAAAATTAAAGACGCTAGTCCTGATATGATACTTATGCCTTACTATTATAAAGAAGTTGCATTAAGTGCAAACCAAGCAAGAGAATTAGGAATTGATGCAATTTTAATAGGTGGAGACGGATGGCCTTCAGAGCAATTAATGACAATGGCTGCTGATGCTATAGAAGGAAGCTATGTTGTAAATCACTTAGATTTCAATGACCCAGAAGTAAAACCTCTTCAAGAAAAATATAGCGCAAAATACAATCTTCCTATGGAATTAAATGGTTATATGGCACATGACGCATTCCTTCTTCTTCAAGCTGCAATAGAGGATGCTGGAGAAGCTGATCCGGTTAAGATTACAGAATCATTGACAAAAGTAACTGTTCAAGGCGTAACCGGTACAATTAAAATAAGTCCTGATGACCATAACCCAGATGGAAAAGAAGCTGCAATAGTAAGAATTGAAAGTGCAGATTATATATTCCAAGAAAAATACGGTTTACAATAAGAATAGGCGGGTTTAACCCGCCTAAAATTAAAGGAGGCTTTATGAGCTATTTTTTACAGCAAGTAATTAACGGTTTATCCTTAGGTAGCGTATATGCCTTAATGTCTGTTGGGTACTCACTTGTATACAGTATTATGAATTTTTCCAACTTCGCCCATGGTGGAGTTATTATGATAGGTGCATATATAGGATATTTCTGTCTCACATTATTAAATGTACCATTTTTCATTGCATTTATTTTGTCAGCAGTTGGTACGGGATTATTGGCTGTGAGTATGGAAAAAATAGTATACAGACCACTTAGAAAAAGAAATGCACCATTTTTGTATTTTATAATATCAGCAATGGGAGCTTCAATTTTTTTGGAGAATATAGTAATTGCATCTCCAATAGGACCTACATTTAGATCGTATCCGGCTATTTTTTCAACAACTCCAATAATGCTTGGAAACATTGCATTAGGTAGAATCGATTTATTGATGTTTATAATATCTGCCATAAGTTTGGCAGGGCTTATGTATATAATAGAAAAAACGAAGATTGGATTATCAATTCGGGCAACTTCTTACAGTATTAAAGGGAGTACCCTTATGGGTGTTAATGTGGATAAGGTAATATTTATAATATTCATGCTTGGAGGCATATTGGCAGGATTAGCCGGCATGCTTTTTGGAATGAAATATACCGTATATCCCCAAATTGGTAATATTACCACAAAATCTTTTATTGCTGCTGTTTTTGGAGGCTTAGGTAGTTTGCCGGGTGCTATAATCGGTTCCATACTTCTTGGCCTTATAGAAACAATGACTTCTGGATACTTATCATCACAATACAGAGACTTAATTGCGTTTGCACTTCTTATATCCGTACTTATTTTTAAGCCAACGGGATTAATGGGAAAAGCAACAGAAGATAAGGCTTAGGAGGTAGCGTATGAGTTGGGGTTATTTATCGGGAATTTTGATATTAACAGGTATAAATTTAATGACTGTATTAGGTTTATCGTTGCTTACAGGATTTACTGGCTTGTTTTCTTTTGGACATGCAGGCTTTATGGCAATTGGTGCATATACTGCTGCTACAATCACCATGAAGTTTAATTTTTTACCGGCATCTATGTTTCAGGTGCAGTTCTTTTTAGGATTGATAGCGGGCGGATTAGTTTCTATGCTAATAAGTTTGGTTATTGGTAAGCTAACCTTAAATTTAAAAGGTGACTATTTTTGTATAGCAACCTTGGGTTTTGGAGAAGCGATAAGACTTATACTTGATAATGTACAATACTTTGGAGGAGCAAGAGGACTTTCAAGCATACCAACACAGGGAACAACTACATTGGCAAATGTTGTATTAATTAATGTAATTGCTGTTACAGTATTGGTCCTTATTATCAGGTCTCGACACGGAAGAAATATGGTTGCCATAAGAGAAGAAGAATTGGCTGCTCAAACTATTGGAATAGATGTTTTTAAATATAAATTGATATCCTTTGCCATAAGTGCTTTTTATGCAGGTATTGCAGGAGGCTTGATGGCACATTACTTTGGATATATTCAGCCTATTATGTTTAAAATGGTTAAATCAACAGAACTAACAATAATTGTTATATTCGGAGGATTGGGAAGTGTTTCAGGAAGTGTTATAGGAACAATTCTTCTTACATTTTTACCTGAGCTTCTTAGAAGTTTCTCAAACTGGAGACTTGTTTTGTATGGAGCAGCGGTAATTTTAATTATGATTACAAGACCACAGGGACTTATGGGAGGAAAGGAATTTAGTATTAAAGGAATAATGCAGTTTATCAACAAAAGACGACATAAAGGGGAGGTTAAATCATGAGTGTGCTTTCTCTTAAAAATTTAAAAAAGCAATTTGGTGGTTTGACCGCTGTAGATAATGTAACATTTGATATTGAAGAAGGAGAAATTTTTGGCTTAATAGGTCCAAATGGAGCCGGTAAAACTACCATATTTAATTTAATAACAGGAATTTACAGTATTACAAGCGGTGAAGTTTATTTTTACGACAAATTAATAGAGAATCTTAAGCCTTATGAAATCGCGAATATGGGAATAACAAGGACATTTCAAAATATAAGACTTTTTAAAAAACTTTCGGCTTATGACAATGTGCTTACTGCATGCCATAAGTTAGCAGATTACAACCTTGCTGACTCTGTAATAAGATTTGGAAAATTTAAAGCACAGGAAAAATTATTAAATGATAAGACAGCGGAATTGTTAAAATTAATGGGCTTGTGGGATTATAGAGATATAGTTGCATCAAACCTTCCTTATGGTCTCCAAAGAAAGCTTGAAATAGCCAGAGCCTTAGCATTAGAACCCAAGCTATTATTGCTTGACGAACCTGCAGCAGGCATGAATCCTGAAGAAACAATTCAGCTTGTGGAACTAATTAAGGAAATAAGAGATAGATTTAAGCTTACTGTTCTCATAATTGAGCATCATATGGACTTAATAATGGGTGTCTGCGATAGGATATTTGTGCTTAATTTCGGAATACCTTTGGCTCTTGGGACTCCCAAGGAAGTTCAGGAAAACAAAAAAGTGGTTGAAGCTTATCTTGGTAAGGAGGAGAGCCATGCTTAATGTTAATAATTTAAATGTTTTTTATGGTGGAATTCATGCTCTCAAAGGAGTTACCATAGAAGTTCCTGAAGGCCAGATTGTATCTATAATTGGCTCTAATGGAGCAGGTAAATCAAGTCTTATTAATGCTATAAGCGGTATTGTTAAGTACAAGGATGGAGAAGTAATTTATAAGGGCGAAAAACTTCCTAAACAAGCCCATAAAATTGTTAAGGCGGGAATTTGCCAGGTTCCAGAAGGAAGAGTAATTTTTGCAAATCTTTCAGTAAGAGATAATTTAAACATGGGTGCTTTTTTAAGAAACGATAAAGACGGTATCGATAAAGATATGAAAAGGATATTTGAACTTTTCCCCATATTAAAGGAAAGAGAAAATCAAATTGCAGGAACCCTTTCTGGAGGAGAGCAACAGATGCTTGCTATGGGAAGAGGACTCATGTCAAATCCAGAGCTTATTCTTCTTGATGAGCCTTCTTTAGGGCTTGCTCCTTTATTAATAAATACAATTTTTGATATTATTCTTGAAATAAAGAATATGGGAAAAACAATATTATTAGTTGAACAAAATGCCTTTAAGGCCTTGTCCATTGCTGACAAGGCATATGTTTTGGAGCAAGGTGCAGTTACAATGGAAGGTCTTGCATCAGACCTCATTAAAAATGATAAAATTCAAGAAGCATATTTAGGAAAGAAAAAATCAGAAGCATAACAAGAAAGGGACATGTCAAGGGGACCATGTCAAGGGGACGGGGTTCTTGTCATACTCTTGTAAAAAGAAATCTCATTTGAGATTTCTTTTTATTGTTGCTTTTATTATAGTATAAAGTTATTATATAGTTAATAAATAGAATAGAGGTGATTAGGATGAAGCTTACTTACTTAGGACACTCTGCATTATTAATTGAGGAAGGGAATTTTAAGGGTCTTATTGATCCCTTTATAACGGGTAATTCTTTATGCAAAACATGCCTTGATGATTTAAGTAACATAACCCATATTTTTGTAACCCACGGGCATAGCGATCATATAGGGGATACAGTGGAAATAGCAAGAAGAAACAAGTCACTAGTAATTGCAAATGCTGAAATTTCTGCATATTTAGGTAAATTTAAATTAAGAACTCATGCTATGCATATTGGAGGCCGGACAAAATTTGATTTTGGTGTTGTAAAAATGACCAATGCTCTTCACGGATCAGGTATTTCGGATAACGGTAATATGATTTATGGTGGCAACCCCGGAGGATTTGTTATTGAGGTAAATAATAAAAAAGTATACCACGCAGGTGATACAGGACTTACATATGATATGAAATTATTGGAAGATGAACAAATAGATGTTGCATTTCTGCCCATTGGTGGAAATTATACCATGGATGTAGACGATGCAGTTAAAGCTACTGAATTTATTAAAGCAAAAACAGTAGTGCCCATGCATTATAATACATTTGAACTTATTAATGCTAATCCAGTAATTTTTAAAAATAAAGTAAAGGTATCAGATGTAGTAATTCTTGATATAAATGAAAGTATGAATATATAAAACATTTGCTTATTGAATAGTAAAAATTCATATGATATAATAACCTCACACCCTAGACCAAATCGAAGATTTGGAGGGCTGAGAGAACATTGTAAAAAACCATAATGATTAGGGAGGATTAGTATGTTCGCTTTAATATTAATATTAAATGACATTTATAAACTAGATGATATTAATGAATTGTTTTATGAAGAAGAAATTGGAGCTACTTCAATTGACAGCCAAGGAATGGGCAAGGTTCTTTTGGACCATAATATAAATTTGCCAATGCTTGATAGCGTAAGAAAACTAATAGACGGAAGAAAACCATACAGCAAAATAATATTTAGTGTAATAAAAGATAAAGAGAAGCTTGACAAAATAACTGATAAAATTAAAAAGGAATTGGATTATTTTGATGAACCGGGAACAGGATTTATGTTTGTAATGCCTGTTATAGAAGTATTTAGCTATAATACAGAAAAATAAATAAAACATATTGTTTACAAAAAAGTATGATTAATTTAATCATACTTTTTTGTATGCATTAAAAGAAGGGGACATACTCAAAAATAGGCATTAATTAGAGATCCCCAATTAGGGAAAATACTTATTGACAACTGTTATCAATTAGAATATAATTAAGCTAGTAAATGATAATGATTATCAATATCGCAATTTGGAGGTTCAGTATGACATTAGATAGTATAAAACCAGGTCAAGGCGGAGTTATATCAACAATAGGTGGGCAAGGTTTGTTAAGAAGAAGGCTTCTTGACATGGGCTTAACGCCAAATACTCATGTAAAAGTTAGAAAGGTTGCGCCAATGGGTGATCCCATAGAATTATCTTTAAGAAGCTATGTATTGACAATACGTAAAGACGAAGCAGCAAAAATAGAATTGAAAGAGGTATTTGAAGAATGCATATGATTGCCCTTGCAGGAAATCAAAATTCCGGAAAAACTACTTTATACAACAAACTGACAGGAAGTAATCAGCATGTTGGTAATTTTCCTGGTGTGACCATTGAGAAAAAGGAAGGTCAATTAAAAAAACACAAGGATATTTCTATAGTTGATTTACCAGGGATTTATTCACTGTCTCCATATACCATGGAAGAAGTTGTTACTAGGGATTTCCTATTAAAGGAACATCCGGATTTAATTTTAAATATTGTAGATGCAACAAATATTGAAAGAAATCTTTATTTATCACTTCAGCTTATGGAATTATCGATTCCAATGGTTATTGCATTGAATATGATGGATGAAGTAACAGCCAGTGGGAATTCCATAGATGTAAAACAGCTATCATGTCATTTGGGAATACCTGTAGTTCCCATATCTGCAAGTAAGGGTGAAGGTATATCAGAACTTATAGATGTTGTTTTAAAGACTATTAAAGAAAAATCAAGTCCTAAAAAACTGGACTTTTGTGTAGGCGAGGTACACAAGGCCATACACTCCATTTCTCATTTAATAGCTGATCAGGCAGAAGATATTGGATATCCTATAAGGTTCGCAGCTACTAAGCTTGTAGAAGGTGATGAACCTACTTTTAAAAATCTTAAAATTACAGAAAACCAAAAACATATTATAGACTATGTTGTTAAAGATATGGAGGATGCTTTAAAAACCGACAGGGAAGCAGCTTTAGCAGACATGAGATATTGCTATATTGAACAAATATGCGCAGACGCAGTAGTTAGAAAACAGGAAACAAATGAACAACAACGCTCCGAAAAAATAGATAAAGTATTAACTCATAAATATTTTGGAATACCTATATTCCTTGGAATTATGTTTTTTATATTTTGGATGACATTTAACGTTATAGGAGCCCCTCTTCAGGGTATTTTGGAAGAATTAATAGCTGTATTTACTGAGTTTGTATCAAACTCATTGATTGCATTTGATGTAAGTGATTGGGTTTACTCATTGGTAATTGAAGGTATATTTGCTGGTGTAGGAAGTGTATTATCATTTGTACCTCTTATAGTAATTTTATTTTTCTTTTTGTCTTTTCTGGAAGATACCGGATATATGGCAAGAGTAGCATTTTTAATGGATAAACTTTTAAGAAAAATAGGGTTATCAGGAAGGTCATTTGTACCTATGCTTATTGGTTTTGGATGTAGTGTTCCTGCAATTATGGCAACAAGAACATTGGCAAGTGAAAGAGACAGAAAAATGACAATTGTATTGACACCTTTTATGTCATGTAGCGCTAAGCTTCCTATATATGGCATGATAACTGTAGCTTTCTTCCCTGACCATGCAGCACTGGTTATGATTGGTCTCTATGCTATGGGTATTGTAGTAGCAATATTATCAGGATTGCTATTAAAGAATACAATCTTTAAAGGGGAGCCGGTGCCTTTTGTAATGGAACTACCTGCCTACAGAATACCTTCAAGAAGTAGTATTTTGCTAAATATGTGGGATAAGGGCAAGGATTTCATCCAAAGAGCATTTACCGTAATATTCTTGGGAACAATAATCATATGGTTCTTGCAAAGCTTTAACTGGTCCTTTGATATGGTTGATGATAGCTCCACAAGCATTCTTGCTGCCTTAGGATCACTTGTGGCACCAATTTTTATACCACTAGGATTTAATGATTGGAGAGCATCTACGGCACTTATTACTGGACTTACAGCCAAGGAGGCAGTTGTTAGTACCTTGAGTGTATTAACAGGGGCTGTTACAGATTCTCAGCTTTCAGAAGTTATGTTTTCAATATTTACACCCCTAAGTGCATTTGCATTTTTAACATTCGTTTTATTGTACATGCCGTGTATAGCTGCCTTTGCAGCAACAAAAAAAGAACTTGGCTCACTGAAATATGCTGTTTTGACTGTAACATATCAGACAGTAACGGCATTTATAGCAGGCATGGCAATTTACCAAATTGGAAGCTTGTTTATTTAGGAGGTTTTATATGAAATTTGCAGATGGAGTTATTCTATTAATTATTGCTGCAATTGTTGCAGGAGTATTTAGAATTATGAATAAGCAAAAGAAAAGCGGCGGCTGCCACTCCGGGTGTGCAGGATGCAGCAAGGCTAAAAGTTGTTCATCAAAAAGATAGTAGTCAATAAATTTAAATTTTTTTTATAAAATAAGGATTTGAGTTATAAACTCAAATCCTTTATTACTTTAAATAAATAAATTTACGTTTGATTCTTCTGCGTCACCTAAATAAGTGCCCACACCTGCAAATTCAACACCATCAATTAATTCTTCCTGAGTAATTCCCATTACATCCATGGACATGGTACAGGCAATCATTTTAACACCGTTATCCATTGCCTTTTTAATCAAATCTTCCAATGAATCAATATTCTTATCCTTCATTACTTTGCGCATCATAGCGGTTCCCATACCACCCATATTCATTTTAGAAAGTTTTAGTTTTCTAACACCCTGAGGCATCATTTTGCCAAACATCGCATCTATAAATGGTTTTTTAACATTTTGAGGTTCGGATTTTCTTAGAACATTAAGTCCCCAAAAGGTGAAAAACATTGTAACAGGTCTTCCCATAGCAGCAGCACCATTGGCAATAACAAATGACGCAAGTACCTTATCCATGTCACCACTGAATACAACTATTGTTTTTCCGTCATTGGCTACTGGTACAGCTGCCTTTTGGCTTGATACTGTGGTTTTAGTATTGGATATTCCCTTTTGTAAATATACAATATTGTTTTTGCCTTCCTTTTCTACTTTAAGCAGAGTATTGCCTGTTCTTCTGCTCCAGGCTTCAACATCCTTTGCAAATCCTGAATCAGTTGCAGATACTCGTATTATATCACCATCATCTATTCCTTTTATTGTTTCATATACCTTCATAATAGGACCTGGACACTGTAATCCGCTGCAATCTACCTGAATGGTTGCTTTTATTTCATCTTGAGCGTCTTTCTTTAAATTTTCTTGCATATCTATTGATCTACCAATAGTTTCATTTATTTCTATTTCATTATCATTAAAATATTTATAATATACAGATTTGTAGAAATTTGTTCCTGCCGGATAAACCATTACATTTTTAAATCCATTTTCCATTAAAGCTCTTGCTGAATTGTATGAGCGTACCCCTATGGCACAAAGTACTATTATATTATCATCCTTATTTAATTCAGACATTCTTTTTCTAAGTTCACCTTGTGGGATGTTTATTGTTCCCGGCATTTCAAATACCATATGCTCCATATCCTCTCGAATATCAAGCAAGGTAAATTCACTTGGTTTTGAAGGGTCTAAATCATTCCATTTACACAGTCTTACTTTATTTTGAATAATATTTTCTGCAACAAAACCTAACATATTAACAGGATCTTTAGCTGATGAATATGGTGGTGCATAAGCAAGCTCTAATTCCTTTAAATCATAAATACTACCACCCAAACGAATAGTTGTTGCTATCGTATCGATTCGTTTATCAGCTCCATCTTCTCCTACTATTTGAGCACCGTATATCTTTTTGCCGTCAATTGAAAATATAAGCTTTAATATCATTTCGCTAGATTCCGGATAATAACCTGCGTGAGATTTTTGTGAAATAGTAGCAGTATAGTAATCCTTGCCTTCAATCATTCCCATTCTAATAAGATTTTTTTCATTAGCACCAGTAGAAGCAACGGTTAAATCAAATACTTTCGCTACAGAGGTTCCTTGAGTACCCTTATATTCTTCCTGTGCACCATAAATGTTATTAGCACATATTCTACCTTGTTTGTTTGCTGGACCTGCAAGAGCTATCATTGCTTTGCCCTTGTTTATATATTCCTCAACTTCAATAACATCACCAAGAGCATATATGTTTTGGTCGGATGTTTTTAAATATTTATCTACAAGAATTCCACCCCTTTGATTTATTTCAAGACCGGCATCTTTTGCTAATTGGCCGTTGGGGCGAACGCCAATTGATAAAATAACCATGTCGGCTGTTAACATTCTGCCGCTTGCCAAAGTTATTATTACTTTATCATTTTCGTTTTTAAATTTAGAAACACCATCTCCTAATATTAAATCCACATTATTAGATACCATATTTTCCTGCACTAACTGAGCCATTTCATAGTCTACTGGAGCCATAACCTGGTCCATAGCTTCAGCTACAGCAACATGAATTCCTGCATGGTGAAGATTCTCTGCAACTTCAAGGCCTATAAATCCCCCACCTATTACGACTGCATTTTTAGGTTTCTTTTCATTTATAAATTTTTTTATTTCATCAGTATCAGGAACAGTCCACAAAGTAAAAATACCAGGTGAATTAATTCCTTCAATAGGAGGTTTTAAAGGGGATGAACCGGTAGATATAACCAAGGTATCATAATTCTCGGTATAAATCTCGTCTGTTCTTAGGTTTTTAACATCTACTGTTTTGTTTTCTTTGTTAATGGAAATGACTTCAGACTCTACACGAACATCTACATTATACTTATTTGTCATAGCTTCCGGAGTTTGTAACAACAAGGATGATCTTTCTTTTATAACATTCCCTATATGGTAGGGAAGCCCACAGTTGGCGTATGATATATAGGGTCCCCTTTCAAACATTATTATTTCTGAAGTTTCATCAAGCCTTCTTAGTCTTGCAGCAGCTGATGCACCACCTGCAACACCACCTATTATCAAAATTTTCTTGTTCATAAGTCCTCCTATTTAATATCTAAAATTAGATTTATTATATTTTTTACTTCTTCATTTATAATTTTATATATAATTTCTGTACCGTTTCTTTCTGCTGAAAGTATGCCTGCTGATTTTAGTTTGG
>DATESJ010000288.1:0-11805 GCA_035270885.1 Sedimentibacter sp.
GCTATTCTAAAATGGTTAAAAGAAGAGGGCAAACTTTACAAAAAGGAACCAGTAGTTCATAACTATCCACATTGCTGGAGATGTCACACACCATTATTATACTATGCAAGACCAAGCTGGTATATTGAAATGACTAAACTAAAGGATAAGTTAATAGAAAATAATAATTCTGTTGAATGGTATCCTGAATTTGTAGGTGAAAAGCGTTTTGGAAACTGGTTAGAAAATTTAAATGATTGGGCAATTTCAAGAAGCCGCTACTGGGGAACCCCTCTTCCATTGTGGAGATGTGAATGCGGTCATGTTGAAAGTATAGGTTCAAGAAAAGAACTAGCAGAAAGAGCTGTTGAAGAAATAGATGAATCAATTGAGCTTCATAGACCACATGTTGATGATGTACACATTGTATGTCCTGAATGCGGAAAGCATATGAAAAGAGTAAAAGATGTTATAGACTGTTGGTTTGACTCAGGTGCTATGCCTTTTGCACAATGGCATTATCCGTTTGAAAATAAAGAAATATTTGAAAAGAGTTTCCCTGCAGACTTTATTAATGAAGGTATAGACCAAACAAGAGGATGGTTCTATTCATTAATTGCTATATCCACATTTGTAATGGGGAAATCACCATACAAGAGAGTATTAGTTAATGACTTGGTATTAGATAAATTTGGCAAGAAAATGTCCAAATCAAAAGGCAACACTGTTGACCCATTTGATTTATTTGACAGATATGGTGCCGATGCTTTAAGGTGGTATTTGTTGTTTGTTTCTCCGGCATGGACACCTACTCGCTTTGATGAAGAAGGATTAAAAGAAGTTTTAAGCAAGTATTTCGGAACAATCAAAAATGTTTATACATTCTTTGCCTTATATGCAAACACTGATTCAATAGACCCAAGTGAATTCTTTGTTGAATATAATGATAGACCTGAACTTGACAGATGGATTATTTCAAAATTCAATAATTTAGTCAAATATGTAAGAGAAAGCATGAATGCTTATGACCACAATAAGTCTGTAAGAGCAATTCAAAATTTTGTTAATGAAGATTTGTCAAACTGGTATATTAGACGTTCTAGAAGAAGATTCTGGGCAACAGAGCTTACTGAAGATAAAAAAGCTGTTTATAATACCACATATGAAATATTGGTTGGTATTGCTCAATTGACAGCTCCATTTGCACCATATTTATCAGAAGAAATGTATAGAAACTTAACAGGAGAGACATCAGTACATTTAAGCTATTATCCTGATGTTAATGAAGAGTTAATTGATGAAAATGTTGAAAAGAGAATGGACCTTGTAAAGGACCTTGTTAAGTTAGGAAGAGCTTCAAGAGAAAATGCAAAAATAAAAGTTAGACAGCCAATACAAAAAATTCATATTGATGGTAAATATCAGTTGTTAATTGATGATTTGGTTCCATTAATCAAGGAAGAACTAAATGTTAAGGAAGTTGTGTTCGAGCATGACTTAAATGAATTTATGGTTTTCTCCTTGAAACCGAACTTTAAGGTTGCTGGTCCTTTGCTTGGTAGCAATGTAAAAGCTTTTGCCAAAGTTCTAGCTGCAGCAGATGCGCTAGAGATAATTGCAAAAGTGCAATCAGGTGAAAAATATGATTTAGATGTAAATGGTCAAATTATACAGCTTGATGATGAATTGCTGGATATTCGTATTTCAGCAAAAGAAGGATATGATGTTTCAACTGGATTTAATTTGTTTACAATAATTGATACCAATCTAACGGAAGAATTAGTAAATGAAGGATATGCTCGTGAATTTATATCAAAAGTTCAGCAAATGAGAAAGAACAACGGATATGAAATGATGGATAGAATACAAATATTCTACAAGGGCTCTCCTGAAATTGATAAGGCTGTAAATGAATATGAAGATTTTATCAAGAAAGAAACATTAGCAGACTATATTTCACTATCAGGTGAAGGTAATATGGAAGTACAGAACTTGAATGGAATTGAAACAGGAATGAAATTAGAAAGATTGAATAAATAATTATATAAGGGGACATAAAATGTCCCCACAATTATGGGGACACACCTCTGATAGTAGAGGAATGCCCCCTTATTGTAATTGGTAAAAGCTTCTATTAATAAAAAGGATTGTTATATTTTCCGTTTTAAAGTATAATGAAATGGAAGAATTATTAAAAAACCGGAGGGTCTTGCAGTGAAAAATACTATAATAATAATTGGAGTTTTGATTCTTATATTTTTAATTGCATCAACCTACCTTACGCCACAGGAAGTTCCTATGATTAATATTGATGAAAATATAAAAATGTATATTGTCGCTGATCCACATTATATGTCAGAGAAAATGACTGATGACAGTGAATTATATAATAATTATCTGAATACAGTAGACAGGATGATGAAATATACCGGAGTTTTTCTTGATGTTATAGAAGATGATGTTAAAGAGAACAAGCCAGATATTGTTGTCTTTCCGGGAGATTTAACTAACAATGGCTCCAAAGTTAATCATCAGGAATTTGAAAAGCGTTTAAAAAGGTTGAAAAAATCTGGTGCAAAAGTATATGTAGTTCCAGGAAACCATGATATAGATAATGAGAAAGCATTATATTTCGAGGATAACAAATTACATTTGACGGAAAGTATTACTAAAGATGAATTTACAGACATTTATGATGCATATGGTTATGGTGATGCTGTATCGAGAGATGAAAACACGCTTAGCTACTTGGTTAAGCCTTATCAAAATTTATGGCTGTTAATGCTTGATACCACAAAGCCAAATCCGGAACCGGGCGGTTATATAAACAGAGATACATTAAAATGGATTGAAACATGCTCAGAAATGGCGAAAGAAGAAAATGCTGAAATAGTAGTTGTAATGCATCACAACTTGCTTGATCACAGTGATATTATCTGGGAAGACTATACCTTGGATAACAACACCAGCGTAGTTAATACATTCCACGAAGTTGGCATACAAGTTGTGTTATCAGGGCATATACATATTCAGGATATTAAGACTCATACATCTGTGAAAACAGGCACAACATTATACGATATTGCTACAAGCAGTTTACCGGTGTTTACTCATCAGTACGGACAGCTTACATATTCTCCTTCAAAAGGATATGATTACGAAACCATAAAGTTGAATGTAGAAAAATATGCTTCAGAAAACAATCTTAAAGATGAGAATTTACTATCATTTGACGAATATGCTGAGAAATTTTTCATAGATAATTTATGTAAAAAACATAAAGAGAGTATAGAACTTTTGGATATTTCTGATGAACAGAAAGAAGAAGTATTTAACACGGTATCCGAAATGAATAAAAAATACTTCTCAGGATACAGAAACGAAGCATTACAGGAACTCATAGATTCTGAAGGATTTAAAATCGTTGAAGGTTTAGGTGAATGTTTCATACAAGAATATATAATGGGAATGGTTAAGGATCAAAATGCAGATAACAATAAAGTGCATATTCCTTTAAATAATTAATAATGCATAATTCTCTTGATATTATTCCAAAAGGTCCCATAGCAATGGCTATAAAGGGGCCTTTTTTTTATTTTTATTAATTGGGTATGTAATGTCAGCAATGAAAACATTACCATAAAATAATGTTGAAATTGCAATATTTCCAATTGACAAGGCATTGTAAATTATAATATAATAATGTAACTTAGGCGCAATATATCATATTGCGAATTCTAAATTGTAAAAGTAAATTTAGAAATTATAAGAGCTGAAAGGTTGTGAAATTATGAAAGGTTTAGGAGTATCATCAGGTATTGGAATAGGTAAGGCTTTTATAATTGACAAAAGTTTAAATAACATAATTATAAATCATATAGATGACATTGAAAAAGAAATAGACAGGCTTAAGTCTGCCATAGAAACAGCAAAAAATGAGCTTGATGAGTTATACAACAGTTCAATTGAAGAATTAGGAGAAAAAGAAGCTCAAATTTTTAAATCTCATGAAATGATGTTAGAGGACGAAACATTTATTTCAGAAGTCAAAGTAAAAATAAAAGAAGAAAAAGTTAATGCTGAATATGCCTTAAGTGAAGTATCAAAAATTTATATTGAAATGTTTAAAAAAATTGAAGATGAATATTTAAGAGAAAGAGCAGAAGATATCAAGGATGTAATGAATAGAGTTATAAGGATACTCATGGGTATTTCAAGTATTGATTTTTCTAATTTGGAAGAAAACTCTATAATTGTAGCTAAAGATTTGACACCTTCAGATACTGCACAAATTGACAGAACAAAGGTAGCAGCTATGATTACTGAAATGGGTGGGAAAACATCCCATGCAGCAATAATTGCAAGAATAATGGGGATACCTACTATTGTAGGGTTGGATAATATAACTGATAAAATAAAAAATGGAGACATGGTAATTTGCGATGGTAAGACAGGCAAAGTATTAGTAAATCCAAGTGACAAACAGCTTTATTATTATACCCAGAAAAAGTCAATATTAGATGAAATAAATCATGATCTTAGAAAACAGATTGGACTGCCATCAGTAACAAAGGATGGTTTTAATGTTTCTATTGCGGCTAATATAGGAACTCCAAATGATGTTGAAATGGTGCTGGAAAATGATGCAGAGGGTATTGGCCTTTTCAGAAGCGAATTTATATTTATGAACAGAGAACACCAACCAACTGAAGATGAACAATTTGAGCAATATAAAGAAGTTCTTGTAAAGATGGGACAGAAACCTGTGATAATAAGGACATTGGACATTGGAGGGGACAAAAATGTTCCTTACATTCATATACCAAAAGAAATGAATCCTTTCTTAGGATACAGAGCTATCAGGCTGTGTCTTGGAAATGTAGAGGTTTTCAGAACTCAGCTCAGAGCAATATTAAGAGCCAGCGTTTACGGCAATGTTAAAATAATGTTTCCTATGATTTCTACCATGAAGGAATTAAAGGATTCAAAGAAAATTTTACAACAGGCCAAGGATGAATTAATAAAAGATGGAATACCCTTTAAGGATGATATAGAAATAGGAATTATGATTGAGATTCCATCTGCTGCTATAATCTCTGACCTTTTGGCAAAAGAAGTTGACTTTTTTAGTATAGGAACCAATGATTTAATTCAATATACAATGGCTGTGGATAGGATGAATTCCAAATTATCTCATTTATATAGTCAGTATCACCCTGCCTTATTAAGATTAATTAAGGGGATTATAGACAATGCCCATAATGCAGGTATATGGGTTGGTATGTGCGGCGAAGCAGCTGGAGACCCAAAGCTTATACCAATATTTGTGGGAATGGGATTAGATGAATTCAGTATGAATTCACCTTCCATACTAAGGTCCAGATATATAGTTAGAAATTTAAATAAAGAAGACATGGAACTAATAGCAAAAAGTACATTGGATATGGAAAGTGCATTTGAAGTAGAAGAATATTTAAGTTGTGTGTTTGCCGATGAAAATGAAAATTGCTTAAAAAGATGCAAAATTAGGAGAAAACAATAATGAGCAAAAAAGTATCAATTGTATTCCACAGTGTTTGTGGAAACAATTTTCTTATAGCAAAAGAATTTTATAAAGAATTTAAAAGTCATAATATAGAAGTACAAATGTTAAGAGTTAATGATCCAAATTTAGAAGAATTAGCTAAACAATTTACAATTGCAGGTCAATACAAAAATGAAATTTTAAATATTGAGGAAGCGCATGTTGAAAAACTTTTTGACAGCGATATAATAATTTTTGGATCACCTACTTATTTCGGTAATGTTTCAGGAGCCATGAAAGTATTCATGGATTCATTCTCCCCTTCTTGGCCTGAAGGAAAATTTTTTGGCAAGAAGATGTTTTCTTATACAACTTGTGCTAACGGAGAAGGCGGAGGCGACCTATGCTTAACCGCTATGACTATTTTCGGTCAACATATGGGAATGATGACAGTTCCTGTTCCCGGAAACTTATTATCAGGTCAGAGTTTCCCTGCATATGGATTAATACACTATGTAGGAGATTATTCGAACCTAAGACCGAGCGGCAAAATAGTCACTGCAATAAAAGAAATGACAGTTAGACTGATGAAGATATAAATAGAAGCCCCTTCTGAAACCCCAAATGTTCAGCTTTAGCTAAACCAGTTAACTTGCAAGAATTCAAGGAGCAAAAATGAAAAAAAAAGATATAATCGAAGTAACTATAAACGATTTACAGTTTCCCAATATAGGAATAACAAATTATGAAAATAAAACAATAAAAGTTAAAAACACATTGCCAGGGCAGAATGTCAGAGCAAGGATATCGCGCTCAAGAAAAGACAGCGCTGAGGCTAAACTAATTGAAGTTTTAGTAAATGCTCCTTATGAGCAAAAACCATTATGTGAACATTTTGGCCTATGCGGGGGATGTTCATATCAAAGTGTACCATATGAAAAACAATTAGAAATAAAATCAAAACAAGTTAAAGAAATTATAGACGGAATTCTGACAGAAAATTATGAATTTCTACCTATAGTGCCAAGCCCTAAGAAGACTGAATATAGAAATAAAATGGAGTTTTCCTTTGGTGATGAAATTAAGGATGGTCCATTATCCTTGGGAATGCACAGAAGGAATAGCTTTCACAGCATAGTAAATACTTATGGCTGCCAAATTGTCGATGAAGATTTTCGACAAATATTATGTCGTATATTAGAATATTTCCGTGGAAATAGTCAAACTTACTACCACAAAACCACAAATATTGGCTTTTTAAGGTATTTATTAGTGAGAAAGACAGAAAAAACAGGAGAAATTTTAATAAATTTAATTACGACTAGTCAAAGCGAATTAAAGGAAAAAGAGTTCCTTGAATTAATATTAAACACAAACCTAAATGGAACAGTTAAGTGTATTGCTCATTCTATATTTGATGGAGTAGCAGATGTAGCAAAAGCCGATACAATGAAGATTCTCTATGGCGAAGATAAGATTACTGAGGAATTATTAGGACTTAAATTTAATATTTCATCATTTTCCTTCTTCCAAACAAATCCTTTGGGAGCAGAAAAACTTTATTCAATAGTAAGAGACTTCATAGGAAAAACTAAAGACAAAACAATATTTGACCTATATTCAGGAACTGGAACCATCGGACAAATATTAGCACCATCAGCGAAAAAAGTAATAGGAATAGAAATAGTTGAAGAAGCAGTTGAAAAAGCAAATGAAAATGCAAAACTAAACAATTTAACCAACTGCACCTTCATAGCAGGAGATGTTCTTAAGGAAATAGATGAGCTAAATGATAAGCCGGACATTATAGTCTTAGACCCTCCTCGCGAAGGCATTCATCCAAAAGCAATCCAAAAAATAATTGACTATAAACCTGATACTTTCATCTACATTTCATGCAAACCAACATCCTTAAAAAATGACCTCCCGGTCTTTTTACAGAACGGATACAAGGTTACGAAAATACAATGTGTTGATATGTTCCCGATGACTCCACACGTTGAGACTGTTGTGTTGATAGAGAAGAAGTAGGTTGAAATCAATGGGTTTCAGGGTTTAACAATTAAATATTGCTGTGTTTTATATTCCCTCAGATGAAGAATTTGAGGGAATTTTTGCATAGGGGGGTGCACAATTTGGCGGAAATAAGGAGTTTCGCGGATTTTTATATGTAATAAAATTGTTTCAAATAACATAAAGTGGATATATATGAATTGTAATTCATAATTTGAAACAAATTAATTATTCCGGTGCAGGAATGCGACCAGAAACTATGAAACTGGAGTTTATTATTTTTTGAATTGGTACTTAGATCTATTGGATACAAATTAAATTACAAGGTTATTATTATGAAAAGTAATAGGGAGGAATAAACCATGAAAATTAAGCTTTGCTCTAAAACGACAGCCGGAAAATGGGCAGCTATTTTAACACTACTTTTTATTGTATCAATGTTTGTAAAGCAAATTACTTTAGGGATTTTACCTCTTCCAACTCCATTTATTGCTGTTATAGGAGTAACTGGCTTTGTAATGGGGGTAATATCGATAATGAAAAATAAGGATAGAGCTCTATTGACACTGTTATCTATTCCGATTGGACTGATTATTATTATTTGGGTAGCTGCTGAAATAGTATTTCCACATTAATATACAGGGCAAATTGGATGAGGATAAAAATCACTAAACCATTAATAAAATAGGAGTTTAACGTTGAGACTGTTCTGTTGATAGAGAAGAAATAATTTTAAAGAAAAGTTTTTTATTTTTAAGTTAATATTTAGTGAATTTTATTCCCTTGAATGATAAAGTTTGAGGGGATTTTTACTTGGCTGGGTTAAATAATTTAGGAGAAGAATTGGTTCGTTAAGTCAAAATTTAGTAGGTACGAATAATTTTCTGCATAATAATTAGTTTGAAGTTTGTATATGATAATGCTATAATAATGCGCAAAAGAGAGGTGCTGTTAGAAAAGTTGGTGTTCATGGTAATAAGGGCTATCGCCAATTTTTTATAAAGAATTTTACAATTATATACAGAGTTGATGAAATAAATAAATATGTAATAATTATTACAATTAAATATAATCATAGTAAATTCTGATTTGTAATATAATTGTTGCACAGAGTTAGGAAGTTATTGTGCTCTGAGAAATCTGGGGTAAAAAATATTTTTTAACATTTTAAACTATCTTTTTTTTGATCCTCTTTTATAAAATATTTTTATATTCATACAAAATAATAAAAATAGGAGAATAAATTATGTTAAATAATACAGCAATCCAAGGAAATGCATTTTATAGTTTGGATTTTGATAAAATAAAGTATGTAAACAATGGCATATTTTGTGTAAACAATGAAGGTTATATTGTTGATGTTTACGAAGAAAATGATAAAGACTATGATTTAATCCGACAGAATTATTTAAATAATGGAAAATTAAGAATACTTTCTGATTCAGAGGTTATGCTTCCGGGTTTTGTAGATTTACACATTCATGCTTCACAGTGGCCGCAAGCAGGTACTGCCTTAGACAAACCACTGGAGACTTGGCTTGGTGAATATACATTTCCATTAGAATCAAAATACAAAGATTTTGAGTTTGCCAATGAAGTATATCGTGATATCATAAGTTCGACATTAGGACATGGTACAACCACAGCATTGTATTTTGCTACAGTAGACACAGAGCCATCATTATTATTAGCAAGGCTATGCGGTGAATTAGGTCAGCGCGGCTTAGTTGGAAAGGTTGTAATGGATGATCCAAAAGCTAATCCTGAGTATTGTAGGGACTCTTCGTCAGAAGAAGCTATAAATGAAACGGAAAGATTTATTAATGAAGTATTTGAAATTCAATGTTTATATAAACAAAAAGTTTATCCGGTTGTAACGCCTCGTTTTATTCCAAGCTGTACCAGTGAAGCATTGGAAGGATTAGGAATGTTAGCAAAGAAATATGAGGTACACATTCAAACTCACTGCAGTGAAAGTGATTGGGCACATCAATTTGTAAAAGAAAAATATGGATTAAGTGATGCTAAGGCACTAGATAGGTTTGGCTTAATTACTAATAAGACAGTTATTGCACATGCTCCATTCTTAGAAGAAGATGATTTGGAACTGATAGCTGTGAAGAAAACTACTATTGCACATAGTCCGCTGTCAAATGCATATTTTGCAAATTCAGTATTGCCACTAAAGTATTTTGCTAGCAAAGGTGTTAATATTGGAATGGCAACGGATATATCGGGTGGATACAGTCCAAGCATGTATCAAGCTATACGACAAGCTGTTATTTCTTCAAGAATGCTACAAGATGGAGTTAATCCTTCACTTCAAAGCGATGTAAGAGGAAGAAAAGAGTCTTCCATAACTCTTAACAATGCTTTTTATTCTGCTACAGTAGCCGCTGGTATAGCATTGGATTTACCAATAGGAAAACTTGAAAAGGGTTATTCTTTTGACGTTCAAATAATAGATATTAATAACAATATTCCAAGATTCTATAAAGAAAAAAATATAGAGGACTTGCTTCATAAAATACTTTTGCTATCAGAATCATCTAACATAAAAGAAGTGTGGGTTCAAGGAAACAGAGTTAAATAAAAAAATGACTGAATTATTGGCTCCAGCAGGAAATATAATATGGAAGCTTTAAAAGCTTCAATTTCTAATGGGAATAGACTATTTAGACGGGACTTATTAAGAAGGCCTTAAATAAATTAAATGTCAGAGTGGATAAAGCTTTCTTTAATTAGGAAACACACAAGAGGACATTTTTTTGTCAACTCAAGGCACTCAGAGATAGTCGTGTTGATGTCAAAGGTTCTGCCAAATAATAAAAGCACAAAAAGCCTTTGATAAAAAGACTTTTTGTGTAATAAATTTATTGAAATATCAATTTAAATTGAAATATATCCAAAGACGCTTTTGTAATAGACAGATTGCATTAAACATCACATTTTTCACAATTGAAACGTGGAGGGACAGATGGGTCATCCGTCCAATTAGAGTTTTTTTAATATGAACTCTATGAAATTGATTTTAATTAACTTCTAGCAGCGCCATCCACAGGTAATACAATACCTGTCACATAACTAGACATATCGCTTGCTAAGAAAAGAAATGCATTTGCTACATCTTCAGGCTCACCAATACGTCCTAAGGGAATAGTTGCAATTAGTGGTTTTATTAATTCATCAGGCAATGCAGCTACCATATCAGTCTTTGTAACACCAGGTGCTACTGCATTTACTCTTATGTTATCTTTTGCAAGTTCCCTTGATAAAGATTTCGTTAATCCATTAACAGCAAATTTTGAAGCTGGATATCCACAACCAGAAGCTTGACCATATATACTTACCATGGAGCTAGTATTTATAATACTACCTCCACCTTGTTCTTTCATAATTTTTGCAGCTGCTTGAGTGCAATAAAATACAGAATTTACGTTTAAATCAATTATTTTTTCGAAATTTATAGGATCATAATCATATATGCTCTCTCTTGCTGAGATACCTGCATTATTTACTAAAATATCTAAGTTGCCATATTTGTTCTTTACATTTTGAAAGGCTTCCTTAATTTCTTCGGGCGAATTTAAATTTAATCCAATACCTTCAACTTTAAAATCTACATTTTCATCTTTTAGTTTTTTAACGGCTTTATCTGCAGTTTCTTGTGATGATCCACACAATACAACAGAAGCGCCATTTTCCAAATATTTCTTTACTATTGCAAAACCAATTCCTCTAGTTCCACCTGTTACTATAGCAACTTTATTTTTTAGCATTGAACATTCCTCCATTAATATAATTGAAAATCTATAGTTTATTATAATAGGTTTGACAACTAATTGTCAATATTTTTGATAAAGTAGAATAGATGTGTTATATCTGATTATGATAAGTATCTAATTGAACTTGAAGAGCAAGCAAGGAGTTGAGATGAAAATATAAAAGTATAATAATTGAAATATAATCTTCCACCAAGGGGATACCAGATACTTACGATATCTTTATTGTCCTCTCAAGGCACGTTGAGACAGTTGTGTTGATAGAGAAGAAGTAGGTTGAAATTAAAGGGTTTAGCGGTTTTCATAATTAAATATTACTGTGTTATATATTCCCTTGAAGATTGCTTCAAGGGAATATTTGCATAGGGGGTGTAGCTCCTTTCTCTTTGTCTTTTCGCTAATTAGTAATTCACCGATTAGTTGATATAAACATATATTATGATGATAATATATAATTAGAGGTGACTAACTTGATTAATAATAATAATTATTCAAATCAATTTATGC
>DATESJ010000289.1:0-3186 GCA_035270885.1 Sedimentibacter sp.
ATGTTATATATGTAAATGAGGAAAAATATGTATAAGTTAGTTAAAAGTAATATTAGAGAAAAGAAATTAATAAATCTCGGTGACAATATATTGATTGCTTTGTCAGGGGGACCTGATTCGGTTTTTTTATTCCATAATTTAAGAAAATTAAGGGAAAACTTAAGCTTTAATTTGTATGCTTCTCATATAAACCACATGTATAGAGGGGTTGATGCTATGCATGATGAAGAATTTGTTAGAAAGCTTTGCGATAAATATGGAGTAAAGGTATTTGTTAAGCAAAAAAATGCAAGCGAATATGCAAAGGAGCTTAAAGTTACTGAAGAGGAAGCGGGAAGAATTTTAAGATATGGCTTTTTTAAGGATAATTTAAATGAGCTTGGGGGAGGCAAGGTTGCTCTTGCTCATAATCTTAACGACCAGGCCGAAACAGTATTACAAAGAATTATACGGGGTACAGGAATTGATGGTTTAAGCGCTATGTCTTTTGAAAAGAATAAATTAATAAGACCAATGCTTAATGTATCTAAAACTGAAATTATAAATTATCTGCATGAAAATAATTATGAATATTGTATAGATGTTACAAATGCCCAGGATATTTACGGAAGAAATAAAATAAGACTTAATTTAATTCCCTATTTAGAAAATAATTTCAATCCGAATATTCAAAATTCCCTTTACAGAATGTCTGAAGCAATGGAAAGAGATAAGAAAATCATTGAAAAATATGTTGAGTTAAAATATGCGGAAGTCCTTAAGGAAAAAGATGACCATAGAATTGTTATGGACCTAAATTCGCTTAAATCTTTGGACATTGGAGAAATAGGACGAATTATCAGGCGGGGAATTGAAATATTAAAAGGTAATACTACAAATATTGAAATGAAGCATATAGATTATGCCATAGATTTAATAAGAGCAGGAAAAACAGGCAAAAAAATCAATTTAACAGAAGGCTTTACAATTGAAATAAGCTATGATAATTTTATTATTAATAAAACAGTTGAAAAAGTATCTGATTTTGAATATAATATTGTTTTAAACAAATTAAACTATATTAAGGAAATAGATAAAAGCTTGTTTTTAACTGTTATAGATATAAGAGATGTAGATTTTAAAGACAAGAATACTCTTTCTTTTGATTATGATTTAATAAAAGGTAAACTTAAAGCAAGAAACAGAAGAGCAGGAGATTCAATAATCCCCTGTGGTATGAGTGGTAGCAAAAAAATCAAAGATATTTTTATAAACTTAAAAATACCGGCGGAAGAAAGAAAAACAAAACTAATAATTGCAGATGATGAGAATATATTATGGCTTGAAGATTATAGAATTAATGATAAGTACAAGGTCACATCTGCAACCAAAAAAATACTGAACATTTCAATAGGAGGCAATAATGAATAGGGACATTAAAAAAATACTGATTGAAGAAAAAGATCTACAGGCTAAGGTTGCTGAAATAGGAGCAAAGGTTACAGAAGATTACAGGGGTAAAGAGTTGTTAATTGTTTGTGTATTAAAAGGTGCCGTAATTTTTGTAAGTGATTTAATAAGAAAAATAGATTTGCCCCTTGATATAGATTTCATGGCGATTTCAAGCTATGGAGATAATACTAAATCCTCAGGAGTTGTTAGAATACTTAAGGATTTAAATATGAGCATTGAAGGTAAACATGTATTGATAGTCGAGGATATTATTGATTCAGGGCTTACATTGGCTTACCTTGTTGAGAATTTAAGGTCAAGAGGACCTGCATCTGTTGAAATATGCACAATACTTGATAAAAAAGAAAGAAGAACCACAAGTTTGGATATTAAATATATAGGTTTCCAGGTTCCTGATGAATTTGTGGTGGGCTATGGCTTGGATTATGCTGAAAAATACAGAAATCTTCCGTATATTGCAGTATTAAAAGAAGAAATATACCAATAAGAAAAATCATAAAATTAAATAATTGTAAAGCATTTATTTTTATGTTACAATTTTAATATTAAAATAGTCTTTTAGACTAAGAGGAGGATTAATTGAAAGGATTTATGAGAAGCATCGCTATGTACATCTTGATATTTGTCGTAATAATTTTGTTGGTACAAAGCATGGTTGAACCTTCAAATGATGTGACAAGCATAAGTTACAGCGAGCTTATAGTTCAAATAGAAAGTAATAATATAAAATCACTTACTTTTACCGATAATGAGGTAAAAGGAGTTTATAAGGATGATACAGAATTCACTTCTTATGTACCAACCCTGTTTTTGTTTTCAGGTAGTGATTTCTATGATAACTATCTGGCCGAAAGAGTTGAAGCTAATGAGTTAGAAGTAATCGGGAAACCAGTTCCTGCAACACCTATGTGGCTTTCAGCATTGCCTACTGTAGGCATGTTGGTATTGTTGGGAGTACTATGGTATGTATTCATGAAACAATCTCAGGGCGGCGGAACAGGCAAGGCAATGTCCTTTGGAAAAAGCCGAGCTAAAATGGTTAAGGATGATGATCCTAGTAAAAAAATTACATTTGCAGATGTTGCAGGCCTAGATGAAGAAAAGGAAGAATTAAGTGAAATAGTTGATTTTCTTAAAAACCCTGCTAAGTTCGTAAGATTAGGAGCCCGTATACCAAAGGGAGTGCTTTTGGTAGGATCTCCGGGAACAGGAAAAACATATCTGGCAAAAGCTGCATCTGGAGAAGCCGGAGTACCATTTTTCAGCATAAGTGGTTCAGACTTTGTTGAAATGTTTGTTGGTGTGGGAGCTTCAAGGGTAAGAGATTTATTTGAGCAAGCAAAGAAAAATGCACCATGTATTATATTTATAGATGAAATTGATGCAGTAGGAAGAAGAAGAGGAGCCGGAATGGGCGGCGGCAATGATGAAAGAGAGCAGACATTGAACCAGTTATTGGTTGAAATGGATGGATTCTCAGGCAATGAAGGAATAATTATCATTGCGGCTACAAACAGACCTGACATTCTTGATCCTGCATTAATGAGACCAGGCAGATTTGACAGACAGGTTCATGTAGGACTTCCTGATGTAAAAGCTAGAGAAGAAATATTAAAAATCCATGTTAGAAAAAAACCGCTTGCAGAAGATGTGGATTTAGAAATAGTTGCAAAAAGAACTCCGGGATTTACTCCTGCAGATTTGGAGAATGCAATGAATGAAGCTGCGCTATTA
>DATESJ010000290.1:0-3434 GCA_035270885.1 Sedimentibacter sp.
TACAATATATCACCACAAAAAATAATCATAGATAACGAATTAGAAAACCCCAATGTGCTTGTACCTGGTCAAACATTGGTAATACTTATTCCGGATATTATACATGTAGTTCAGCCAGGAGAAACGTTGGCAGATATAGCACGAAGATACAATACCACCACAGTAAAATTATTGCAAATAAACCCATTTATAGATTTTGCCAATCAAGTTATGCCTGGTGACCAAATAACAATAAGTAACAGAGGAGAAAATAGAGGTCCTGTTCATGTTCTTGGATATGCTTACCCTAATATAGACAGGAATGTGCTTATGAAAACACTGCCATATTTGACATACCTTACTATATTTACTTACGGAATCACAGAAGAGGGAGAATTGCTAAGTATAGAGGATGAAGAGTTAATTAGAATGGCAAGAGATTTTGGAGTAGCCCCTTTGATGCTTATATCCACATTGACAGAGGAAGGAACATTCAGCAATGAATTGGCACATGTCATCTTAAATGACCCTGTTGTTCAAAACAACTTAATAGAAAATGTTTTACAAACATTGAGAGAAAAAGGTTATTATGGATTAGATATTGATTTTGAATATGTATTGCCGGAAGATGAAGAAGCATTCATTAATTTTATCCAAAATGTTAACGATAGAATTAGTCCGGAAGGTTATGTATTGTTTACTGCTTTAGCTCCAAAGGTTTCTGCAGATCAGCCGGGACTGCTTTATGAGGCTCACAATTATCCAAGAATCGGCGAAGCTTCCGATAGAGTGTTGCTTATGACATATGAATGGGGTTACACTTATGGACCTCCTATGGCTGTATCACCAGTTGATAAGGTCAGGGAAGTACTAGATTATGCAGTAACAGAAATACCAAGGGATATAACCTATATGGGTATCCCAAATTATGGCTATGATTTTTTACTGCCATTTGTTCAAGGTGTATCAAGAGCTGATTCAGTATCAAATGTGGAAGCTGTACAGTTGGCATCTGAGGTAGGTGCAGCAATTCAGTATGATGAAGTTTCACAAGCTCCTTATTTCATATATTATGATAATGAGGGAAAAGAGCACAGAGTTTGGTTTGAAGATGCAAGAAGTATATTAGCAAAGCTGGATTTATTCAGTGAATATGGGTTTGAAGGTGTGGGATATTGGAATGTTATGAGGTACTTCCCGCAGAATTGGCTTGTAGTAAGTAATTTATATGATATTGCAAAGGTATTGTGATTAAAGCTTGCCATAAAACTGTAATTATACAAAAAAAACAGCATATAAATAGATAACAGGTATAAGGAGGTTTTTATGAACAACAAAAATTATAGAGTAATGAAATTTTTTGAACCGGTAAATAAAAAAGACAAGTCCAGGGGCTATGTTCGTCTGGATATGAGAGGAAACAGAGGAAATTTAATTGTAGCTGCTGAAAATTTAGGGGATGTAAAATCAACAAGTGAAGTTTATTTATATAAAGATAAACATAACAAAATTAAATTAGGTGATATAAACAACAAAAAAGGAATAATCAAAAAAATGCTTACCTTTGGCAGCAGCAATGCAATTGAAGATTACAACATTTGTGCAGTTGTAAATGATGGAAAAATTGTTTTGTATTCAAGTTTATTTAACACATCAAGTTTAGACATGGTACGGAAATTAGAAGAAGACGATTCAAAAGAAATAACAGAAATTATAGCAGATAAAGAAAATGCACAAATAGACAATGTAATAAAAGAAGAGGTAAAAAAAGTAATTAAAGAAAAAGTGATAGAGCAAGTAGCTGAAGAAATAATTGAAGAAGAAGCAGAAGAAGCAACAGAAGAAGCAACAGAAGAAACGGTAGATGAAGCAGCAGAACCTGTTAAAACAGTAGCAGCAGAGAAAGAAATAAATGAAAGGAAGTATAGAAATAGATTTGATGAAAATCTCTACAATACATTAAGGGAGTATAAAGAAGTAGAACCTTTATCAGTCAAATTAAAGAATTTTAATTGGTGGTATATTCCATATGATGATATGGGTGCAAAACCCGGTATATTGCCGTATTACAATCAAATAATTAGCTCATATTATCCATATCCTATGTCTAACCGTGTAACTACCTGTGCAGGTTTAATGAAGAAATACGGTCACTATATTTTTGGTATTTACAAAGAGAATGATGAGATTGCAAAATTTATATATGGAGTACCTGGAGAATTCACCAAGGAAGAACAACCATATAAAGGTGTTACAGGATTTAAGAATTGGTCATACGGGGCCAAAGTCAATAAAACAGATAATGGTTATTGGCTTGCATTTGTAAATCCTAAAACAGGTGAAACAACAGACCCTCCGCAAATTTCATAAGAAATACTGTACAATTTGGCTGATGTTTGATATAATAATGAAGGAAAAGTGTCCCATTAGTGGATAGTCTTTGGGGGTTAGAGGAATGTCCAGATAGGAAAGGGGACACACCTTCTTATAATGGGAGAGTCTCTGCTGGTCGAAGGAATGTCCCCAATTAGAAAAAAGGAGTTCAAAGTACAAATGCCACCTATTAGTACTATAATGCATTTCGGGAAAATATTTATCGAAAGTTATGATAAAGTTGATGTACCTAATTTTATGATAGGAATGATTTCGCCTAGTACATTTAATGATGACGAATTAGAAGAGCTGCACAATTTTGATGAAGACGGAAATTTAGATGTAAGAGAATTTTACGAGCAGTTCAATTTTAAAACCATGAACTTAAAAGAAAAATCCATAAGGTTAGGCTATTATTGCCACCTGTGGTTTGATGAGTATTATAAATTTAATGCAAGCAAGCTTACTATACATAATAAGCTAAATTTAAACGACGAAGAACTAAGAATTGCTGTTAAAGAACTTTTATTATATTATGATAATAAAGTTATTGGCAACTTCTATGAAAAATATATTGAAGATATAAATACTGTCGATACTAAAACATTTGAAATGATTGATATAGAAAAATCAAAGAAAATATTATTTGAGTATTTAAATGAAAAAAAACCTATTGATGCTATGACTAATCTTATAAAAGAGGAACAGTACATGAGCTTGATAAAAGCAGGATGTAGCAAAATAATTAGTTCGCTTTAAAAAAACTCCATAAGGAGTTTTTTAATTTTAAATTGACTGATTTAATAAAATATAATATAGTTAAAAGCATAAACTATTATTTTGGTATTAAGGATGGATGTCAGTGAAATATAAATATGTAATTTTCGATTTTGACGGGACTTTAGCTGATACAGAAGAAGCGAACTTTGTCATATATCAAAAATTAGCGGAAAAGTACAATTTGAGAAATATAACAATGGATGAGTTAGGTCATCTAAAAAAAATGAATGCCAAGGATGTTATGGCATATGTTGAGCTGAAAAAAAGGTACCTTCCTTTTCTTTTAAAAAAGGGAAAAAGCC
>DATESJ010000291.1:0-4982 GCA_035270885.1 Sedimentibacter sp.
TCCACTTCAATAATCACACCTTTCGTCTCCTTGTAAGATTTTTTGTATCATGTAAATCTTACAGGAATTATATTTCAAGGTGGTAAACTAATTCACTGACATTCAGTGCGAAAGTGGTCAACTATTATTATGTCATTTACATTTGACGGTTACAGTCAAAGGCAATACGGCTTGATCAAAGTGAAAGTCAGCGTCTTTAGCGCTGACCGGTAACAGTACCTTATAGGGTCAGAGCAAACCACCCGTTGAACGGGTGGTCATGATTTACAGAATTATTTGATGGTGTCTATATAATATTAAATTCCATAATAGTATATTATAGGTATCCTTGATTTAAAGATTACTTTTGGTTAATATGTATGCAATAGGGTATTAGCATTATTTAGAAAAATCAACTTGTAATCAATAATAGGATATGGAATTCAGATAATACGTTTAAAGATTTTTTATTATAAAATAATAATATCATTCCTCGAGGACATTATAGATGTAATATTCTTTCGATATGTTTTTATTCGGATCTGACTTAAATTATCAAAGCAGAGTTTTATTTTTTTAGTATAAATGGTAGGGTTATACAATTCTTCGATTTCGAAACTTGCATGATACATTTTTAGAATATCGATAGAATCAAATAAACCTATCCCGGAGCCACCAGCATCCTGGTGTGTTGTATAGGGTGTAATCCCTAAATTCAGTAAAACAGAATCATGGAATAGCGCTGCACTGTCAAGTATTTCAATTATGTAATTATGATTTTGGCAACTAAAATTAATTAATATATATTTTTTTGATAAATTATTGACTGCAATAATTGCATTCTGTATAAGTTCAGCAATAATTATTCTTAAATCGGATTCTTTAATAAAGTATGTAGTAAAATGCATTGCATTACCTTGTATGGAAACATTATAGTTAATTGAGTTTGCGCATGCTTTTTGATACATGTAGTTTATTAAAGTATCAATAGAAAATAAATTGGTTAATGGGAAATTTTTTGTTTTAAATTCATAATTATTAATTATTTTTAATCGTTCTTCTGAGATCTGTTCTAATTGTCTTAATAAATTTGAACTATTTTCCATTAGTAATTCTTTTGATGATGAAGACTTAAATAAAATCAAAAATTCTTGTGTTGTATGTATTAGTGTTGGAAGCAATTTGTTGTCACGATGGATAATTTTAGATAATTCATAATTATGTTGTTTGAGATTCTCAATATTTTTGTTTTGTTCTATTATTATTTGTTTTTGTTCGCTTATTTCTTGAGATGTTATTTTATTAATATAACTTTTTGTGAGATTTGATTTCCACCATACAATAATTGAGAGACCGCTTATGAGGGTATATAGAAGTGGAATTATTAGTAAGGGAGAAGGGTTTTTATATACGGCTAGAAAAGCAGAAGTAATAAGTATTGAAAAACTAAAAGACAAGCCGGTATTTGAGGGTGTTTTATCTGATAGAAAGGTCATTCCCTTTTTAAAACGTTTCAATTTAAATAAAAAAAAGCAAAACAAAATTTGAAATATACCTATCAAAAACATAGCAATAGTATCTGATGTTTGGGTATCAAGATGAGTATCAAGTTGGTAGCCTATTGGGGTTACTAGTAAAGCAGCAATAAAAAATAAAAAATATGAAATGCCCCAAGATATAATTGTTACTTTAATAGATACATTAAATGGAATATTAATGCATTTAAACATTAATATGGAAAGAAAAAAAAAGATTAATAAAATATGAAATGTGGATATATATTCTTGTAAAAGAATTAATATAGGCAAGGCACTTAAAAAGAGTGTGAATTGAATTATGTAAAAATTTTTATTTGGTTTCTTATTCAGTAATTTAACAAAAAGATATAAGTAGCATAATATAAAAAAAATATATTTTATAATTCTTACTAACATAAATAATCCTCTCAAAATCCAATATATTCAAACGATTTTCTAACCATATGAAGCAATATATATTACTTTTTTAAACGCTTATTATTGATGTAATGATAAGTTAAAGGAGGTAATAAATTATATGTGGGAAAAGTTTTGGAGTTACATATTTTATTAAAAATAAATCACACATTTGTGTGACTTATTTTTCTATATATTCATTAGTAATTTTATTGGCAAAATAGTAAATAAATTCAGTTAACGTTGGAACTCCTTTTTCGGAATTAATTCTTGCTGTATAATGGTATAGTAAATCATCTATATCCGTTGTTCGCCAGGCTTTATTTATTGCATTTTGCATAGCTCTTTCAACGCTAGATTCAGTTTTTTTAAAGGATTTGCCTACTACACTACATACATTAGGTGTAGGTTTTTCAATAATTACTGATATTGCCTTAACTAAATACTGGTAACCTATAGATTTGGGACTTATACCAATTTGATTTAACATAGTATTAATACGGTTAACAATGCGCTTAGTTTGTAATGCAGGAGTAGTATCGTTAAAGAACGTATTATGTGATTTTTTTCTAGACATAATTGTTGGTTTCATAATGTTAATAAAATCTAATACATTTTTTGCTGAATAATCATTTTGATACTTAGCTAGAATATAGTCTCCTCCTAAACGTCGAACTGAATCATATGTTAATTGACTCGAATTGTTTGTTGTTATCAATATATATGGCAGTGTAGCTAAACCTAATTGTTTGATTTCAACAAGAACCGAAAATCCACTTCCAGTTCCATTATGAAGTTCTAAATCTAGGATGATAACATCAGGTAAATAATCTTTTATATATTCTATTGCTTTATTAGCATGATTTGTTACCCCTACTAACGTCATATCATATTCTTCAATTGTATTTATAAACTCATTACAAGAATGTTTATCATCTTCTACTAGTAATATTGAAATCATTGGCGCACGCTCTCTAAGTTATTATAAACTAATTTTAATATAAAAAGCAACAAAAAGCAACAAAAAGAAACTAATATTAGAACAAAAAACCAACTTTAATTGCATGCTTTTTAGTTTAAATTAAATATATAAAAAATAAAATACAAATTGGCTGCATCAAATATTGTTTTTAACTTTTTTTAAAATCAGTTACTATTTATGTTAAATCAAAATGTAATATGCTAAAGTAAAATAATTTTTAAGATTGAATATAGAAAGGCACTGAAGTTGATTTATATTGATAAATAAATTATTTGTAATGAATGGGTATTGCTACTTCCATTTCATTAAACTATAAGAATATATAATATTTTCGGACATAGCGAGGTTAAAATGAAACTTGGGGACCTATTAAAAACTAAAAGTAATAATTTAAACATGGCAATTGAATATAAAAATGAAAAAATCTCATTTTCAGAATGGCATGTAAAATCTTTGGGATTATGTAATAGATTATTGAAAGAAATAAATAATATTGGAAATGTTGCTATTTATTTACCAAACTCTATCAAATATGCGATTTCTTTTTTTTCAATTCTGTATAGTGAAAGTATAGTTGTACCAATTTATTATGGATCAAGTGATTATGAGATTATAAATACATTACGTTCTTGTGAATGTGATTATATTATTACAGAAACAAACGAACTAGAAAAAATTATAGCTGCTCTAAAAAACTATGAATATTCAGTATCTATTTTAAATATTGATACTTCGGAAATAATAAATTCCAGAACAGAAGCAGAGAAAATTCAAAAAAGTAATTTTACCAATAATAAAAACAATAAGGATGTTGCATTAATGCTTCATACTTCTGGATCGTTAGATAGTCCTAAACGAGTTATGTTATCACATGAAAATTTAATTTGTAATATACAAGCCAATATACAATCATTGAGTCTGACAAATAAAGATATAAGTTTAATTGCATTACCGATGGTCTTCGGTTATTGTAATACTGCACAATTTTTAACACATGTATTTTTAGGGGCTAAAATTGTTATATCTGATTCTTTTTTTCTGCCAAAAAAATTCTTTGAGTTGGTTGAAAATAAAAAAATTACTAATTTTACAGGTGTACCTACTATGTTGATTATGATTACAGAATACAGACATATTTATAAATATAATTATAGCTCCTTGAGATATATATGCTTTGGGGGTGGGGTCTCTTCAAAAGAACAAATATTAAGCTTTATGGAAGCGTTACCGGGGGTAGAATTTATTCATACATATGGACAAACTGAATGTGGTCCGCGAGTTTCAGCATTGCTATCACCAGATACAAAAAAAAAATTGGGGTCTGTAGGTAAAGCAATACCGGGTGTTGAGATTGATATTGTGGAAACTATAGATAAGTACGTTAATCAAAATATTGCATGTGTTGGGGAAATAGTTGTTAAGAGCCCAAGTGTTATGGTTGGTTATTATAACAATGAGGAAGCTACTATAAATGTAAAAAGGAACGGATGGCTATATACAGGTGATTTGGGATATATAGATGATGAGGGTTTTCTGTTTATTGTTGGGAGAAAGAAAAATGTTATTATTTCGGGGGGATTAAATATTTATCCAGAAGAAATAGAAGGCGTAATACGTGAAATAGAAGGGGTGGAATTAGTGCGTGTAAGAGGCATTGAAGACAAATATTTAGGAGAAGTTCCAATAGCAGATATAGTTGTTAGGAATAAATTAATGGATGAAAAAGAAGTTTTTTTATATTGTAAAAGTAAATTATCACAGTATAAATTACCCAATAAAATAAATTTCGTTGATGAGTTAGCATTAACATACAATGGCAAAATAAAGAGAGGCGATGATAGAAATGAGAGATAAGTTAATTGAGTTAATTAAGCGATGTGGCAATGAAATGATGGAGTTTGATATAGATGAAGAAACAAATTTAGTTGAAGATTTAGGTTATAGCTCTTTAAATTTAATTGAATTAATTGTTGAACTTGAAATGGAGTTTGGAATTGAGATACCTGACGAAGTTCTAAATATTGAAACTTTATCAATGTTTAAAAATATTTTTACAGTTGTCGAGAATTCAACTGCAAAGGAGATGA